>JAUVAA010000045.1 GCA_030591965.1 bacterium | reverse complement strand
TTTTTATAGCTTTTAACTATATGTTTTTGATCAGGCAATAAAATCAGTTGTTTTTAACAAAAAAAGTTCATAAACTCCATATTTATAGTCAATTGATTTTTAACATAGTTTTAATGCGATTGCCCTAGTACACCAATCTAAGCAAGTATAATTTTATGTCTTTCATGATAAAATACATAACTCTATGACATATAATGATAAGCCTTAAAATAAAAGCCATTTTGCTGCGCCTTGATTCGCTATAAAATCATAGCTACATTTTAAGTCCCCCCGAGAAAACCAACTACTCCAATCTTTTTAGTGGGTAGTCTTCCACCTAGCTCAATGCTTTAATTTGCCATGATATCAACTATAGTCACTGCCGCTTTATTTATGATTGCACTAGGAACCACCCTAGCCATCATATTAGCAATCGCCAACAAAAAATTGTTTGTCTACGAAGATCCGCGCATAGCAGAAGTAGACGACATGCTACCTCAGGCGCAATGCGGGGCTTGTGGCACACCTGGCTGCCGACCCTTTGCTGAAGCGGTTGTAGAGGGCACAAAAAATCCATCAGCATGCACAGTAAATTCACCCGAAGGTAATGCAGATATTGCCGCCTACTTAGGTGTTGGTATGGGCGACCATGAAAAAGTCGTTGCTCGTTTAGCCTGCGCTGGCGGTACACACGTTGCCTATACTCGAGCAAAATATGAAGGTTTAAAGTCCTGCCAAGCAGCATCTGTCGTTTCAGGTGGCGGAAAAGGCTGTAGCTGGGGCTGTTTAGGCCTAGCTGATTGCGCGGATGTGTGTGATTTTGACGCCATTTATATGGATGAACATGGGCTACCCATTGTTATTGAAGATAAATGTACGGCTTGTAATGATTGCATAGTCGTCTGCCCGAAAGATTTATTCTCACTGATGCCGGTCAGCCAGAAATTATACGTTGCTTGCAAAAGTTTAGATGAAGGTGACACCGCTCAACAAGAATGCGAGGTTGCCTGTACCGCTTGCGAAAAATGCGTAGTCGATGCACCTAAAGGCTTAATCGAAATAAAAAATAATTTAGCGGTTATTGATTATGAAAAGTATCAAGATTTTGAAGTTGACCGTATCCCCATTGAGCGCTGCCCAACCGGTGCTATTGTCTGGCTAGACAGTAAATTAGGTTCAACTCACGCCAGTAAAGGCAAAGAAGGAATGAAACCCCATCGTACTGGATCATTGCCTTTAGGGTAAAATACCCACTTAAAACGGGGCACATAAAACCGTAGGGCGGACTTTAGTCCGCCATCGCTAAAAAAGCGCTAAATCGC
Organism: bacterium; assembly: GCA_030591965.1. GTDB lineage: Bacteria > Pseudomonadota > Gammaproteobacteria > Methylococcales > Methylomonadaceae > Methyloprofundus. The sequence goes on along the minus strand of JAUVAA010000045.1, from coordinate 16,201 downwards.
AATCTAACAAAGTAAAACCATCTAAGAAGGAAGTCGCATGGCTATTTTTGGTAAGAAAAAACAAGACAAACAATTTAAATACCCTGGCCTACGCATGGCAATGGATGGCAATGCCGCAGTCGTTATGTGCGAACGTGAGGCTAGCGATGCTGCTGGCGCTTTCCCCATTACCCCATCAACCGATATGGGCGAATATTGGGCTGAAGAAAGAAGCAAAGGCCATATAAATATCTCTGGCCGCCCACTGATTTTTGTTGAGCCTGAAGGCGAACACGCTGCAGCGGCAATTACCGCAGGCATGTCCATGACAGGGCTACGCGCCACTAACTTCAGCTCATCGCAGGGCATCGCCTACATGCATGAGTCCTTATATACAGCAGTAGGTAAACGTCTGCCGTATGTATTAAATATTGCTTGTCGCGCGCTCACCAAAGCCACGCTTAACGTGCACTGTGGTCATGATGATTATCATTGCATGGATGACACTGGCTTTATTCAAGTATTTGCCAAAGACAACCAAGAAGTGGCTGACTTAAATATTATTACCCGCAAAGTCGCAGAATTGAGCTTAACTCCCGCTGCAGTTGCTCAAGATGGTTTTTTAACCTCGCATTTAATTGAAGACTTACAATTACCCGAGCGCGAATTAATAGAAGAATTCCTAGGCTTGCCTGAAGACATTATTAACTGCCCTACCCCTGCACAGCGTATTTTATACGGCGACTCACGCCGCCGCGTTCCAGCCATATGGGATATTGATAAGCCTATGATGTCCGGTGTAGTGCAGAATCAAGACTCTTATATGCAGTCTGTGGCAGGCCAGCGCCCTTACTTCTTTGACCATATCGAAAAATTCACTGACGAGTGCATGGACGAATGGTATGAACTTACCGGTAGACGTTATAACCGTATCGGCCAATACCGCTGCTCTGACGCTGACTATTTAATTATTGCTCAAGGCAGTGTCATTCATACCGCCGAAGCCACAGCCGATTATTTACGTACAACGCGTAATATTAAAATTGGCGTGGTCAATATGACCCAATTCCGCCCATTCCCCGGTGATTTAATTTCTGCTGTCGCTAAAGGCCGTAAAGGCATCACGGTGATGGAGCGTACCGACCAGCCTTTATCTGAAGACTTGCCGTTAATGTCTGAAATTCGTAACGCCATGGTCAAAGGCTTTGAAAACGGCCATTCCAAAGAAACGCCTTTTCCACAATATGCTTCTTATGACAAAGTAACGGATACCTCACCGCTTTACTCTGCTTGCTTTGGTCTAGGCAGCCGTGACTTGCAGCCGGAAGGCATTATCGCAGTGATTGAAAATATGTTGCCTCAAGGTAAACATAAAAAATTCTTTTACCTCGGCATAGACTTTGTTCGCAATCAGGCTTTTTCACCAAAACAAGAGTTACAACAGCAATCTGTTGTCGATGCTTACCCAGCGATTCGTGATTTAGCATTAAAAGGTACGGAAAACCCTAACTTAATGCCCAAAGATGCACTCACTATCCGCATGCACTCAGTCGGCGGCTGGGGCGCAATTACCATGGGTAAAAATCTAGCCATGACCTTATTTGATTTACTTGATTACCATATCAAAGCAAATCCTAAATACGGCTCAGAGAAAAAAGGCCAGCCTACCACTTATTTCTTATCTGCAGCACCAGAGCCAATCCGTATCGCCTGTGAATACGCACATGTTGATGTCGTCATCTCGCCTGATCCAAATGTATTTACCCATTCCAACCCACTCGCTGGCTTAAATAAAAATGGCGTATTTATTATCCAAAGTAGCGCGGCAACACCCGAAGAAGTCTGGCGCACATTCCCTAAAGCCTCGCAACAGTATATCGTCGATAAAAACATCAAAGTCGCTTATTTAGACGGCTTTAAAATTGCGCGCGAAGAAACCAATCACCCTGATTTACAATTCCGTATGCAAGGTATTGCTTTCCAAGGTGCATTTTTTGAATCGTCGCCAATTGCCGAGAATGCAGGCAAAAGCAAAGACGACATTTTGAATGCCATCCACGACACCATTAAAGCCAAATTTGGCAGTAAAGGCGAAAAAGTGGTCGAAGACAACTTCCGCACTGTGCAACGCGGCTTTACTGAAACCAAACATCTTAATATAGCCGATATGACCGTCGGCGATGTGGCGCCTTGGGCAAAGAAAAAAGAAAATACCGCGCCATTAATGCTACTGCAGAAACCAGCTAATGATGATCCAATCTCGGACATTCACCGGTTCTTTGAACAAACAGGCACTAACTATATCAACGGTCGTGCAAGCGATAATCTGGCCGACCCGTTTATGGCGTTGAGCATTATCCCAGCTGCCAGCGGTATTTACCGCGATATGACCCAAATCCGTTTTGAGCATCCGGTCTGGATTCCCGAGAATTGTACCGCTTGTGGCGATTGTTATACCGTTTGCCCTGATAGCGCGATTCCCGGCTTAATTAATAGCGTCAATGAAGTGTTTGAAACCAACATCAAACGCATCGAAAAAACCGGCAAAACAGTTAAACATTTACGCCGCGCCATTCGTACAGTGGAGAAAAAGTATCACGCCTTAACCGCAGATAAATCCGAAGGCACGGTTTTAGACCCGATTTTCAATAAATCTATCGGCGAAACGATTAAAGAATACCCTGAAGCGGAACAAGCCGAAGTCAGACAGGAGTTTGACTGGTTTAAAGATGCGATGGGCGACTTTAAATTTGCCATCACTAAGCCATACCATAATGCGATCAATAAGCGCACACCGAATAATGGCGGCTTATTCTCGATCACCATCAACCCAATGACTTGTAAAGGCTGCATGGAGTGTGTAGAAGTTTGCCCTGACGAAGCTCTCGCACCAACACCGCAAACGCCTGAAAGCATCGAAACTTTACGTGATGACTGGGAATATTGGAATGATTTACCAACATCAAACCCTAAATACAAACGCATTGATGATTTAGATGAAAAAATCGGCGCATTAACCACTATGATGCTGGATAAGCGTACCTATTCATCAATGAACTGTGGTGATGGTGCGTGCTTGGGTTGTGGTGAAAAAACTATTGTGCATTTATTTACCGGCACCGTGATCGCTTTAATGCAGCCGCGCGCGAAAAAACAAGTAGCAAAAATCGAGCAACTAATTACAGGCATGGAAAAACATATTCGCCTGAAATTATCTGAAAAATTAGATATTAGCGATATTGAAGCGGTAGAAGCAGCGATTGAAGCCAATAAAAATGTCGATTTAACCTTAACCAACCTAAGTAGCTCACTCAGCGAAGGCAAAGCCAGCAACCCAATTGATGCCAAGTGGCTCAAATGGGCATCGCAAATTGTCGCTAAGCTAAAGCATTTAAAATGGCAATACACTCAAGGTGTCACCGGCAATGGTCGTGTCGAAATGGGAATTACCAATAGCACAGGCTGTTCATCTGTCTGGGGCTCTACTTTCCCGTTTAACCCTTACCCTTTCCCGTGGGCGAATAACCTATTCCAAGATGCACCGTCTTTAGCGATGGGGATCTTTGAAGGCCACATGGTTAAAATGTCCGAAGGCTTTAAAGCTATTCGTATGGCCGAATTAGAAATTGCGGGTAAATACGATAAAGATGAATCTGATCATTTTTTTAAATATTTTGATTGGCATCAATTCAGCGAAGAAGAATACTTAATGTGTCCGCCAGTGGTCACTGTCGGTGGTGATGGTGCGATGTACGATATAGGCTTTCAAAACCTATCCCGTAGCATTATGTCGGGTATGCCACTGAAGATATTAATTTTGGATACTCAGGTTTATTCTAATACCGGTGGCCAAGCTTGCACCTCTGGCTTTATCGGTCAAGTATCTGATATGGCTCCGTATGGTAAAGAATGGAAAGGCAAAACCGAACGCCGTAAAGAAATGAGTTTAATCTCTATGGCGCATAGAACGACTTATACATTACAAAGCTCGATTGCCCACCCAAACCATTTAATTGAAGGCTATATTGATGGCTTAAATTATAGAGGGCCTGCGATATTTAATATCTATGCCGTTTGTCAACCAGAACATGGCGTGGCCGATGATGCTGCAGATATGCAAAGTAAGTTAGCCGTTGAAGCACGCGCTTACCCTTTAATGACTTACGACCCGCGTGAAGGTGATACTTGGGAAAAAAGCATGTCTTTAAAAGGCAATCCAGACTTAGATAAAGACTGGACTACTTATGAATTACAATTTGTTGATGAATATGGTATAGAAGACCGCATGACCGTACCATTAACGTTCGCTGATTGGACGATGACGGAAGGTCGTTTTCAGAAGCACTTTAAATTTATACCGCCATCACAGTGGAATGATGACATGGTGCCATTACATGAGTTTATCGACCTAGGCCATGAAGAAATGGCTGAGAATATTGCCTATATCCACGCAGTACACCCAGATACAAATACTTTAGTTCGCGTGGTCATTGATTCTGAAATTGTGCATTCTACTATTGAGCGCCGTAATTTCTGGCGCACACTCAAAGGTTTAGCGGGTGTGGATAAAGTTATCATTGATACCGACGCTATTGCCGCACAAGCGAAAGCAGAAATGGCGGCCAGCATTGCCTCTAATCTAATGTCTATCGCAGGCGGTAACGGTGGTGATGTCAGCGCACTAGCCACGGCATTGGCGGCAGCGCCTACAGGCAATACCCCACAAGTGGCAGTACCAACGGCACCAACTCCCGCTAAAGCAGCGAATACCAGCGTCGCGCCACAAGCCGCCGCAAGTCCTGCGGCAGCGGCAGCAGCTCCAGCAGGAGGTGGTCATGAACCTGTTTGGATAGAAACACCAGACTGCACTACCTGTGATGAGTGCGTGGATATTAATCCGAAAATCTTCAAATACAACGACGACAAAAAAGCGATCATCATTGATCCGACCGCCGGAACCTTTGAGGATATAGTCAAAGCGGCGGAAAAATGTACCGCTGTGATTATTCACCCAGGAACACCTTGGAACCCAAATGAGAAAAATCTGGATAAGTTAATTAAACGCGCTGAGAAGTTTCAGTAACTAAGAGTCAGACCAAAATACCCCCTATCACTTAGCCGTGAGAATTTAATTTTCATTGGCTATATTAGTCACATAGGAATACACATTCAATAAAACCCGAAACTTTAGGTTATGTAGCACTGCCAGTCCTCAAAGGACTGGCAGTGCTTGCGGATATTATTAATATTTTGATTCCATAGCAAAGCTTCACTTCCAGTGAAATAATCACCCCGCCCATTTCATTCCTACTCGGAGAACAAACCAAAAACAGGAAAAGCCAGCATCCCCCCGCCTGCTACCTACATAAAAGGACTTTATGAATTTATTAAAACTATTCCACAAAAAAACTTTCCCTCATGGCATTCATCTCGAGGAATACAAAGATGAAACGAATGCAAAACCTACACGCCGTTTGCCGTTCGCGCCTGAAATCATTGTCCCTTTAGCGCAAAATATCGGCAAACCTGCGAAAGCCATCGTTTTCAAAGGCCAGTACGTTATCCGCGGCGAAGTTATTGCGGAAGCAGATGGCTTTATGTCTGTACCACTTCATGCGCCAGTTACCGGCACAATTAAAGCCATTGACCTAGTCAAAACTGCAGAGGGGGGGAAGCAATCGGCCATTATTATCACGACTTCATTGAATTCTGGTCAGCATGCTTTAACAACAGATATCACCATAGATTATGAACAGCTCTCTCGTGAATATCTGATTAAAGCAGTACAAAATACCGGCATTGTTGGGTTAGGCGGCGCGGCCTTTCCGACACACGTCAAAATGACGGCCTCAGAAGATACTCCGATACATACGATATTAGTCAACGGCTGTGAATGTGAGCCCTTTCTCACCACTGACCACCGCTTGATGCTAGAAAGAATTGAACAATTAATCCGTGGCATTCATATTGCTATGAAATGCCTTAATGCACCTAAAGCAATCATTGGCATAGAAGATAATAAACTCGACGTCTTGCAGGAAATCAAGCCGCACTTGCCTAGTGATGGCAGTATTACCATTGAGGCCGTCATCACTAAATATCCACAGGGCGCGCAAAAAATGCTCGCTTATTCTTTATTAGGTATTGAAATACCATCAGGCGGGCGCTCATCAGCAGTAGGTTTAGCTATTTTTAATGTGGCCACTTTGGCTAAAATTGGCCTATTACTTCCCGAAAATCAAGGTTATACCGAACGTATCATCACCATTACCGGTGATAATCTGACAAACCCTGGCAATTATTTAGCGCCGCTAGGCACACCTCTACGATTTTTACTGGATTATGCCGGTTTTACTGGTGGCGAAGCTTCATTGATTTTAGGCGGCCCGATGATGGGTATGCCGGCGCGCTCACTTGATGTGCCTATTACTAAAGCCACAGGGGCGGTTCTGGTGCTGGATGAGCGGCTAACTAAACATAATGATATATCACCCTGTATAAAGTGCACGCAATGCTTACAAGCTTGCCCAATTAATTTAAACCCATCCGACCTAGGCTTATTGGCGGCCAAACGCCGATACCAAGAAATGGAAGAAACATACCACTTGAATGATTGCTTTGAATGCGGCTGCTGTAGCTATGTTTGCCCGTCTAATATTCCGCTGGTACAGTATTTTAGAATTGCTAAAGCGCTCAACCGTGAACGACACTTGCAAGATCACTAAGCCCGACTTACAAGGAGGCACCCTTTTTTATTTACAAGTCATTAAAACAGACGGCTCGATTTCCGGTTAAAATAGCTTATGAATTTATTGAATCTATTTGGCAAAAAAACCTTTCCTCATGGGATACATCCCGATGAGTACAAGGCAGAAACTAACGCTAAACCAACGCGACGGTTGCCCTTTGCCCCAGAAATCATTGTGCCTTTAGCACAAAATATCGGTAAGCCTGCAAAAGCGATTGTTTTTAAAGGTCAACACATAACGCGTGGTGAAGTCATTGCTGAAGCGGATGGCTTTATGTCCGTGCCTATTCATGCTCCGGTTACAGGTATTGTTAAAGAAATTGGTATTGCATCTAATGCCAAAGGTGGCAAAGAGCTAGCTATTATTATCACTACCTCATTAGATTCTGGGCAACAAGTTACCGAATCTGATAATTATTACAATTATCAAAAAATGTCGCGTGAACAGCTAATCCAGGCCGTACAAAACATCGGCATGGTGGGATTAGGCGGTGCCGCGTTTCCTACTCATGTCAAAATGAGTGTGCCTGCGGATCGTACTATTCATACTGTGCTGATTAATGGCTGTGAATGTGAACCGTTTCTGACCACTGATCATCGTGTGATGTTAGAAAACATTGATAATTTATTACTGGGCATTCGTATTGCCATGAAATGCGTTGCCGCACCGAAAGCCATTATTGGTGTTGAAGATAATAAGCTAAATGTCCTAGAGGCAATAAAACCGCATTTACCGAGTGATGGCTCAATTACCATTGAGGCTGTGGAAACTAAATACCCACAAGGCGCAGAGAAAATGCTCGCCTATTCTTTATTAGGTATAGAAATTCCATCAGGAGGGCTACCTTCTGAAGTGGGCTTGGCGGTTTTTAATGTTGCTACGCTGGCGGAAATTGGCGCCTTATTACCCAAAGGACAGGGTTTAATTGAACGCGTCATCACGATTACCGGTGATGACTTGAAAAAACCAGGCAATTATTTAGCTCCGATTGGTACGCCATTACGTTATTTATTAGATTATGCGGGCTTTAAAGGCGCTGAAGCAGAATTGATTTTAGGCGGCCCGATGATGGGTATGCCCGCTCGCTCATTGGATGTACCGATTACCAAAGGCACGGGAGCGGTTTTAGTTTTAGATAAACGCGCAACGAAAAACGATGACATCTTGCCTTGTATAAAATGTACTCAGTGTTTGCAAGTGTGTCCGATTAATTTAAACCCTTCCGAGCTCGGATTATTGGCAGCTAAACGCCAATATGATGTGATGGAAGAAAAATATCATCTGAATGACTGTTTTGAATGTGGCTGCTGTAGCTATGTTTGTCCATCCAATATTCCATTGGTACAGTATTTTAGAATTGCAAAAGTATTAAACCGCGAAAGGCATTTACAAAATGGCTAAATCTGATTTAAAAATTGATATACGCACCTCACCGTATATACGCAAAGCACCGAGCGTCGCGCAAATTATGCGCAATGTGGTCTATGCTTTATTACCTTTAGCGGCTTACTCTGTGTATCAGTTTGGTATCAGTGCTTTAGCCTTATTGCTGGTAACCACCTTATCTTGCATGGCAACCGAGCACTTTTTCTGCTGGATGTCTGATAAAAAGTCCACTATTCTCGATGCCAGTGCAGCGGTGAGTGGTTTATTATTAGCCATGACTTTACCACCAGGTTTTCCTTTATGGATGGGCGCTGTTGCAGGTTTTACTGCCATCGCAATGGGCAAAACCTTATTTGGTGGACTGGGCTTTAATGTCTTTAACCCTGCTTTAGTCGGTCGAGCTTTTATACAGGCCGCCTTCCCTGTGTCAATTACCACTTGGACTCCCGCACTTGCAGTTGATCGCTTTGTTGAATTTATCCCTTCGACATTAGCATTACCTTTTATGAAACCCGCAGCTACCGCAGAATGGACTACTCAGGTTGCTATTGATGGCTTTAGTGGCGCAACACCACTGGCATTAATGAAGTTCCAGAGGGTTATTACCGATTCTTATGATTTGTTTATTGGTAACGTCGCTGGCTCAGCCGGTGAAACCTCCAGTTTATTAATTCTGCTTTGTGGCCTTTATTTGATATACAAGAATATGCTCGATTGGCGTATTCCCGCCGCGGTTATTTTCGGCACAATAATCTCCGCTGAACTGTTTTATTTTTTAGACCCTAGCAAATACCCCTCACCTGCTTTTATGGTATTTTCTGGTGGCCTTATGTTTGCCGCCGTTTTTATGGCCAGCGATATGGTTGCCTCACCAGTGACACCGCTGGGTATATTTGTATTTGGTGTTTTAGTCGGTTTTTTAACGGTCATTATTCGTTTATTTGGTGGTTTAACGGAAGCCGTGATGTACGCAATTTTATTCGGCAATGCCGCAACACCGATTATAGAAACTTATACTCAACCACGCATTTATGGCGCACGTAAAAAAGCCAAGGAAAAATCATGAGTACGCCAGAAAATCAAATACCAGAGATGCCGTCCAGCGCCAAATTGATTAGCACTTTAGCCGTTGTGGCTATGATCTCTGGCTTATTAGTGGTCTTGGTTTATGAATTTACTAAACCGATTATTGCCGAAAATCAGCGTTTAGCGACGGAGCTCGCCATTTTCAAAGTATTACCTAAGGCCACCAGTCGCTTAACCTTTGTCGTCGATCAAGATAAATTAAGCTTAGCGGATGATAAAACTGTTGGTGAATTAATTTATGCCGGTTACGACAAAAATAATCAATTAGTCGGCATTGCTTTAAATGCTGCGGCTCAAGGTTATCAAGATACTGTTCGATTGCTGTATGGCTATCAGCCAAATAGTGGCTGTATCACAGGATTTGACGTATTAAAAAGCACAGAAACTCCCGGTTTTGGCACAAAAATCACGACCGACCCTGACTTTTTAGCCAATTTTAAGTGCTTAGATGCTAAAGTAAATGATCAGCAAACAGCCTTAGCACAAGCCATTACAACGGTACGTCATGGCACTAAGCAAAACACTTGGGAAATTGATGCGATTTCTGGATCGACGATTACCTCTAATGCCATTGGTCGGATGCTGAATAAAAGTGGCCAGGCATTACACCCGGTAATTGCTAAGAATTTGAATTTGTTAGAAACCGCGAAACTGCACAGTAAGAATAAATAATTACTATGTGAGCATTTGTGGGAACAAAATAATCCATAAGGTGATTTATGACTCAAGCTACAAAAAAAGAAACCCCCTTAACACTCGATGTCTTTACCGCTGGCATCTGGAGAGAAAACCCCGTGTTTGTCATGATGCTAGGGCTTTGCCCTGTATTAGCCGTAACTAACTCCGTACTTAATTCACTGGCTATGGGTATTGCCAGTATTTTTGTGTTGGTTTGCTCTAATGCATTGGTTTCCGCGCTGCGTAATTTCATTCCCAAGCAAGTCCGCATTACTACCTATATTATTATCATTGCCACTTTTGTGACTTTAGTTGACTATATTATTCAAGCAATTAGCTTAGATTTATACAATAAGCTAGGCGCGTTTATTCAATTAATCGTGGTAAACTGTCTAATTCTAGGCCGAGCCGAAGCTTATGCCTCTAAAAACTCTTTTACCAAATCTGTGGTCAGTGCCTTAGGTATGGGGCTAGGCTTTACTTTGGCCTTAGTCATGCTGGGTGGCGTGAGGGAATTATTAGGCGCAGGTCAATTATTAGGTTATCAAATCTTTAGCACGCAATTTGAACCGTGGGTAGTGATGATTTTACCGCCAGGTGGTTTTATTGTGTTGGGCTCTTGGTTGTTATTGATTAATTATATTCAGCAACGCAAAACAGGTAAATTAATTGCTGCTGATAGCGCATCACACTGTGCAGTCAAATCAGAAAGTTTCAGTTAAGCCCTGCTCTGTCATTCTCGAAACCTATACCGTGTAAGCGGCACTAATACACATTTGCATACAATACCTACGTTGACTCTTATTAATGCTTCGTTCCTGCGTTATTGAATAGGTTCCTGGCGCACTGGGCTACAGAGCAAAGTAACCAAGAAATAACATGAAAAACAAACAACTTTTATCCATCATTATTCCTTTTTACAACGAACAAGAAGTGATTACGGAATGCCAGTACCGCCTATCTGATGCTGTTAAAAGCTTAGATATGGACGTAGAAATGCTATATATCAATGATGGCAGTAAAGATGAAACACTCAATGCCTTGCTTACCTTAATAAATAAGGATTCACGCATTAGGGTTATTGATTTAAGCCGTAACTTTGGCAAAGAAGTTGCAATGACTGCAGGGCTTGACGAAGCCAAAGGTGATGCGGTGATTGTTATTGATGCTGACTTACAGGACCCGCCTGAGCTGATTACCGAAATGGTGCAAAAGTGGCACGAAGGCTTTGATGTTGTTTATGCTAAACGCATAGAGCGCAAAGGCGAAAGCTTTGTAAAAAAGGCTACTGCGCACTTATTTTATAAATTGATTAATAAAATAAGTGATTACGACATTCCTGAAAATGTCGGTGATTTCCGTTTAATGAGCCGCCAAGCGGTTGACGCCTTAAACCAAGTACGTGAACGTAAGCGTTTTATGAAAGGTTTATTTGCTTGGATTGGCTTCCCTCAAACAGCGATCGAATATAGCAGAGATCCACGTTTTGCAGGCGAAACCAATTGGAATTACAAAAAACTCTTTAAATTTGCTATTGAAGGCATTTCTTCGTTTACCCAAGAACCGTTAAGATTAGCTACTTATGCAGGCTTTATGACTGCCTTTGGCGCCTTTGTCTTGGGGCTTTATTTTATTATTAAAACGCTACTGTTTGGCGAGGCGATACAAGGCTTCCCTACCCTAATCACCGTTATTTTGTTCTTCTCAGGCGTACAGCTTTTGTCTATAGGTATTTTAGGCGAATATATCGGCCATATGTTTATCGAATCGAAACAAAGACCCCTTTATTTCATTAAAAAAACCTACTCTAAATCAAATGACTAAGGCATTTAGCAAACTATCATTAGGCATCATTTTTGTTGCCATTGTCCTACGTTTATTAGGCATTATCGAATACCCGCTACATGATCCAACTGAAGCACGTTATGCAGAAATTCCACGCCTGATAATTGAAACAGGCAACTGGATTATGCCGCCGTTTGATTATGGTGTCCCTTTTTGGGGCAAACCACCGCTCACCTTCTGGATGACAGCACTTTCATTTGAGCTGTTTGGCTACAGCAACTTTGCTGCGCGCTTGCCTGTCTTTTTATTAGCTGGCGTGGTTTTATGGCTAACTTATGGCATTGCCAAAGTATTACAAGATGCTGAAAAAGCTGCTTTTAGCACACTTATTTTATTAACCACCGCCCTGTTTTTTATAGCAAGCGGCGCCGTCATGACCGACATGGCTTTATGCCTGTGTGTCAGCTTGTCTATGATTAGTTTTTGGCAAGCGCTACATAACCCAGACTCACAACAAGCAAAAAGGTGGAGTTATTTATTCTTTGTCGGTCTTGGCGTGGGTTTGTTAGTAAAAGGCCCCATTGTCGGAGTATTAGTCTTATTACCGCTTATTGCTTGGACCTGCTTAGAAAGGCAATGGTTAGTCGCATGGCAAAACATACCTTGGTTTAAAGGCTCTGCACTGATGCTTTTGATTGCTGTTCCTTGGTATATCATTGCCGAAATAGACAGCCCCGGATTCCTTAATTATTTCTTAGTCGGCGAACACTTTAAACGCTTTGTTGATGCAGGTTGGCATGGTGATTTATATGGCGTTGCACATAAACATCCGCGCGGAAAAATTTGGCTACTTTGGTTATTTGCCAGTTTCCCATGGTCGTTTATTTTCCTAGGCAGCCTACTCTCTTGGCCGTGGCGAAAAAACAAACAAGTCACCTTGAAAAATTCCTGCCAAGGCAGTTGGCATAGCTATGTATTACTTTGGGCAATCACACCCATGGTGTTTTTCACCTTGTCTGGCAATATTCTATATACCTACGTTTTACCGGGCTTGCCCGCCTTTGCGATTATGACAACTGAAATTCTTTGCTTACGCTTTGATATTAAGTTTATCAAGCAAAGTAAATGGCATTATGCGGGGCTTATTATTCCGGCCGTTGGCATACTCTTTATGGCGTTGGTATGGGCTGCACCAGAAAAATTAAATTTTGAGAAAAATCAGCAATATTTAGTCGATATTTATAAGAAATCAAAACCATCAGAAGACAGCCAATTATTTTATGCCGGCTCACGGTTATTCTCGATTGACTTCCATACTCAAGGTAAAGCAGAGCAAATTGATATTAAGACTGCATGGCCTAAAATGACTAATAATGCCACGCAAGACTATTTAATTATGCCCAAATCGTGGTTAGCTAATTTATCGAATGAACAGCGCGCACAGTTCTCGGTCCTTGCTGAATACCGTAAATATGCACTGCTCCAAGAACAACAATAAAACCAATGAGCACAGTAAAATCAGATAAATTATTACATACGTTCCTACGTTACTTGGTTTCTGGTGGTCTAGCGACAGGCTTGCATTTTTCTGTGCTCATTGCGCTCATTGAATATCAACTAACCACTCCGGTACAGGCGACTATGATAGGTGCTGCTTGTGGATTTTTAGTTAATTATCATATTCAATTCCATTGGACGTTTAAGGTAAGCGGCTCACATAGGCGTTTTTTCACCCGCTACCTGTTAATTAGTGCATTGATGTTTGCTCTAAATGCGCAGATTTTTTGGCTAGTGACGACGCCAGAACCACTTGTCTTTCTAGGTAGCTTGCCTTACCCAAGTCAAATACCTCAGCCCAAAAACATTGCTTATTGGTATGCGCAAATTATCGCGACAGGGATTGTTTTTTTCTGCAATTTTTTAGCCAATCGCTACTTTACCTTCAGCCCCATAAAACAGGCTAAATCTGTACAATAATGCTACATATCGACATAAGGTGACCTTTCATGAACCCTGAATCCCTCAGTTTTATCTTTCTTAGCGCATTTTTAATTAACAACTTCGTGCTAGCTATGTTTTTAGGTTTATGTCCTTTTGTTGGTGTCTCTGCAAAACGTGATACTGCCTTCAATATGAGCTTAGCAACCACCTTTGTGATGTTTGTTAGTTCAACCTGTGCTTATGGTATCAATCAAATACTAACCATGTTTGATTTAGAGTTTTTACGCTTAATCAGTTATATCGCTTTAATTGCCTCATCAGTGCAATTAGTGGAAATGGTATTAAAGAAATTTAGCCCTGCTTTATTTAGAGCCTTAGGCATCTTTTTACCGCTAATTACTACAAATTGTGCAATCTTGGGTGTTGCACTATTTCAAACTGCTCGCGAATATGATTTTTTACAATCTGTATCCTTCAGTTTGGGCGCCGGGGCGGGGTTTGGTTTAGCGATTGTATTAATGGCTGGCTTAAGAGAAAAGCTGGAACTATCCAACTTACCTAATATCACTCAAGCTGCAGCTTTAAGTATGATGCTAGCGGGTATTTTATCACTAACATTTATGGGCTTTGCAGGCCTTGGAGGAACGAATGCTTAATTTCCTAATTGCAATGGGTATCATTTTTGGACTAATGATAGGCTGGGTATTCGTACAGCAAGCCGCCAGAAAATATGCCGCCAAACATCCTGAATTTGGTGCGGCTAAAGAAGAAGGGCTAGGTTGTGGTAAAAGCTGCGGCTGTAAAGGTGGCCTGTGCGAAAAATAACACGGTAAAACGGACTGAAAGCCCGCTCGTCTCGCTTTACTTAAGGCTTAAACCGTATATATTGCCGATATGGCGAGCCGTGTTTCCAAGTAAAAGCCTCAGTATAATAATGCATCAAAGAAAAATAGCCTATCAAACCTAAGCTAATCGCCTTTCTGATTTCCATGCCGAAGAAAAACTGAGTGATCGCATTAACCCACTGGTCGCCATACACCTGTAAAACATAAGTCAAAGCAAAAGAGACCAAGGGCAAGACGATAAAAACATTAAGTTTTACCTTCTTCGCCCAGCGGTAGATAAAATTCTGCGGTTTTTCACCATGCTTATTCACATCATGGGTCACATAAAAAATATAAGCTGTGGCGTCATGAACTAAACGCGGAATTAAAATCGCTAAAAAGTAATATTCTTGTACGTAAAAATAAAAACTGCTGATGATCAATAAGGAGTTAGCCCAGATAAAGGCGATACCAAAGCGTGTTTTCACATAGCGCTGACATAAAATAGTGCTAAAAAACAAAGAGACAACCAAGCTCGCAGAAAGCTGTTTAACCCATTCGGCATATTGTGGTGTCAAAGTATCTTTGAGAAAAATCCCAACATAAACACTGATACCTGCAGCAACACTGAGCCATAACAACAAATAAAACGCCCAACTGGGTAATTGATAAATAGCACGCCCGACACCGTGCTGCTGTTTTAAGACATGATAAACCGTCCATGACGCTACTAAAATATACAGCACATAATAAGAAACTAACTGGTTAGCCACAGCGAAAAATACCATGATAGCCAAGGTCATAATGATAATTTTCTTTTGATAAAACTGAAAATAATCTTTATTGCTGGTCATCAGCAAGGTACTGGCAAGAATATGCGGCGTACCAAATAGCACTTGAAATAATAGAAAGTGACTCGGACTACTGGGTAAATACTGTAATAAAGCACCGCTTAGCGCAAAGCTATCGATTAGCTGCAAGATTAAGCATAAAGGGATAATGGCGTATAAGGCCAAAAGCAGCTTAAAAGAAACAGCAAGCGGTGCTTTCGTTTGAGAGTGGATGCTAGTCATGAAGAGAGCTTAATTATTATTGTTATTGTCCAGTGCTAACGGTACACTGTTTTACCCTAACATTTCAAGCCCTAGCACTATGTCATTTAGCCTTCATCCCACACTAGAAAAAGATTGTATCGAACTTGGCCGCTTAGCATTGTGTCGAGTATTACTGATGAATGATAGTCAATTCCCGTGGCTAATACTGGTTCCAGAACGAGAAAACCTCAAGGAAATACACCAACTTTCTAGCGATGATCAGCAGCTATTAATGCGCGAGTCGTGTTATGTAGCAGAGAAATTGGCTGAACACTATCAAGCGGACAAAATGAATATCGCCGCGCTTGGCAATATGGTGCCCCAATTACATATTCATCATGTGGTGAGATACCAAAAAGATAAGGCCTGGCCTACGCCTATCTGGGGAAAGTTTGATGCCCTGCTCTACGCTGAGCAAGACTTAGAAATAACAGTAGCTCGCCTAAGAGAGCTGCTTTTTACTTAGAAACATCGTCATTCCCGAAGTTTTTTATCGGGAATCCATTATTTTGACTTACTAGACTCCTGCTAAACAAAAGTTGGGAATGACGCAGTATTACAACAAGCGATTTAAACCGCTTTGTTCATATTAATTTCCATTCTTTTTATCTCATCAGCACCATTAACTAAAATATCGTGATCTTCCTTCAAATGATCATCTGAAATTTTATTGGGGTAC
>JAUVAA010000087.1 GCA_030591965.1 bacterium | reverse complement strand
TGGGTTAATTTCTTTTTTAACAAAAAATCAAAAGCATAATCCATTAAGCGCCATTGCCAGGGGTTTAGATGTTTGCCAAGGTTAGGGAATTTAAGCGGTGGAGTACTCGAAGCTGGTATGACGGCATGACAGAAAGTCACACTATAAAACGGTTTATTATGTTTGAGCGCTGCAAGTTTTAATGGATAAAGAAAATGATGCCCGATCAGTAAGTCATGGCTGTTCGCCAAATCTTGAGCGGCTTGATACATGATATCTTGGTAGGGAAAGAATGCGTTATCTAGTAAGGCAACCAGCCATTGCGCACTATTTATACGGAATGTCTGCTGCGCAAAGGATTCTAAATCAAAGGATATGTGTTCAGGAATTTGTTGGTAACGGATATTAAACTCGGCACATTCTGTTGAGTAATTTCTATTATCAAGGCTGCTGACTAGCAATGTAACCGTGTGCCCCGCGCTTTGCAGGCCATTTGCCAATGCGATCATAGGTCTAATATCACCATTAGATCCCCATGTTTGGATGCCGATTTTCATAGATTATGTTTTGGATGTAATGGTTTGATGATTTTAGTAATTTACGTAACATAGCACAAAATTAGTGTATCCAATAAAAGGCCTTAGTGTTTTAGCGGTTTCCCGAGGATCGCAGTCGTTATAGTTATAGTATTTTGTCACTTTGCATTTTTCTGTTAGTATTCATAACTCAGACATTAATTCCTGGGGAGGGGGCTATGTCAGAATGTTCTTTTTGTGGTGTATTAGAAGAGATTCACTATCCGTTGTGTCATGCCTGTGGCTCAATTCGCTATCCTGTCGAAAAAATTAAAATAACAGACGTTCTAAGTCGTCGACAGCAAAAACTAAAGCTAACCGCTTCTGTTGCAGCCGCCATTGTTACTCCTGGCGCATTCATCGTTTTGGCTGTTATGGGTGTCAACCATATCAATACCAAGATCAAAAATCAGAAGTTGTGAGTAATAATATAAAAGGTGTTGAGTGTATTCGTTTAGCGATGGAAGAAGATAACGTACTGTGTGCGTTAAATGCTTGCTTCTTTTAAGCTGAGACTTGAGAGTAAATGAGCAATCTCAAGTTATTAAGCTCAGAATGTAATAATACAGGTGACGAGATCAGAGATATTGAGATTCGTTTAATGCAGCTTGAGGAAGAAAAGCTGCAATTATTGCAAAGAAAGAAAACACTCAATGAGCTAAAAACTCAGATCAAACCTTCAGGCAATCTGTTTAGCACAGATCAAAAAGTACGGTTATTTCAATCGCTATTTAAAGGGCGAACCGATATTTTTTCTAATCGGTGGCAAAATACGCAAGGTAGAAGTGGTTATTCAGTTGCCTGTCACAATGAATGGCTGCAAGGAAAGTGTAATAAGCCTAAAGTGAAATGCAGTGAGTGCACTTATCGGCAATATAAAGCACTTGATCAGCAAGTCATTTATGAGCACCTTTCAGGTAAACAAGTGGTTGGTTTGTATCCGTTACTGGAAGGTAATACTTGTTATTTGTTGGCCGCAGATTTTGATAAAACAGACTGGCAAGCGGCTGTACAGGCGATGGCACAAGTTTGTCATGAGTATCATGTTCCTCATGCGTTAGAAAGGTCGCGTTCGGGGAATGGCGCGCATTTATGGATCTTCTTTTCTGAAGCTGTACCGGCCAAAGATGCGCGAGCGCTCGGTTTTGGTTTGCTAGATAAAGCGATGGAGATTTACCCGGGTATTTCATTTGAATCTTATGATCGTTTGTTCCCGAATCAAGATTTAATGCCAGAAGGCGGTTTTGGTAATTTAATCGCGTTGCCACTGCAATATCAACCCAGGAAAACGGGTAATAGTCTCTTTGTTGATGAACAATTGACTCCTTATGCTGATCAGTGGGGGTTTTTATCTCAGTTAGCGCGTATCTCTGGGGCGCAACTGCACAAAGCGCTTGAGAGTATTCGTCCTAACGAGATGGATTCTATGGGTGAAGTCAAGCCATGGGAGCAAGGTGCAGCAATACACCAATAAGTATCGAAAACTGCCCTACAAGCGTAACAATTACCTTAGCTAATCATCTGTATATTAAACTGGATACGCTGCCATCAATGCTGATTGCTAGGCTAAAACGTTTAGCAAGTTTTGCTAATCCTGTGTTTTTTAAAACTCAAGCTTTACGTTTTTCCACGCATGGAATACCTAGATATATTAGTTGCGCACGCATTGAGCAAGATTATTTGTCATTACCCAGAGGCTGTTTGGATGAAGTAATTATCGTACTTGAACAGCAAGCCATTAAAATAGCGTTTGATGACAAACGGCAGAAAGGAAATGTGTTAAAGGCATTGAAATTTATTGGCACCTTAAGAAAAGAGCAGACTAAAGCTGTTAGTGTCATTACGCAACATGATACTGGTGTTTTGCATGCACCAACTGCTTTCGGGAAAACAGTAACGGCTATTGGGATTATTGCCAAAAGAAAGGTAAACACCTTGATATTAACGCACAGCCGACAACTTCTCGATCAATGGCAAGAGCGTTTAGCTGTATTTTTAGAAGGCATCGATATTGGTATTATTGGTGGTGGTAAAAACAAACCAACGGGGCAAATAGATGTAGCTACCTATCAAAGCTTTATCAATAAAAAAGATAACTCAGTTAACCCATTAATACAGAATTATGGGCAGGTTATTATTGATGAGTGCCATCATATTTCAGCGCCACGTTTTGAAATGGTACTCAACGAAGTAAGAGCAAAATATGTCTTAGGTTTGACGGCAACGCCTGATAGGCAAAATGGGCATCAAAAAATTATCTTTATGCTAGCAGGCCCTATTCGGCACAAAGTTAAAATGAATCATGCCGAAAAATTTGAGCAACGCGTTGTTGTGTCGCAATTAAATTATCAACCACCGATAAATTTAACTAAGGCGGATAGCAGACCTCATATTGCAGAGGTTTATGCTTGGCTTGCTGAGAATCAAGAACGCAATCAGTGCATTATTGCTGATGTAGTGGAGCAAATTAAACAAGGAAAGTATCCGCTAGTGCTCACTGAAAGGCGTGAACATGCAGAACAGCTCAATCAACAATTAATGGCTAAGGGTTTTACGACAGTTATTTTTAGAGGTGCTATGCGCGTAAAAGAACGAAAACAAGCTAATGAGCAATTGGTTCTGGCGCAAGTGATCGTTGCTACCGGGAAATACATAGGAGAAGGGTTTGATTTTCCCAGGTTAGATACACTGTTTCTAGCAATGCCCATTTCTTGGAAAGGAACTTTGGCGCAATATGCAGGTAGAATACATCGTGAATCAGAAGGTAAGGTGTTAGTAACGATATTTGATTATGTAGATTCATCATTGCCGATGTTGCAAAGAATGTATCTAAAGCGAGAAAAAGGCTATAAGATCATGGGCTATAACGTTACATTTAGTGTAACTACTCAGCGTAAATAATTAAAAAAGCTATTGACAGGGTTTTAGCGCGATTTTTGTGTTTTTTAGTCACCTACCTACCAGCCCTATTTATTGCCTCTGTCTTTATAGTTAGTCGCAAGGTGTGTTTTAAATGCTGACGACCCTGAACAACTTTTTAATCGTCTAAAAACGGCTTATGACGAGGAAAAATCGAGATTTAAACCCCATGAGATAATAGATCTGTCCTTATAGAAATACAGGTTTGTGATTTCCAATTTGTACCTTTATTGAGCGCAGCGCAGACAATTTACTTGCTGCTCCAGTGGAGTTTGTTTCAATAAATTTGCTACAAAATGCTGGCTATAATACGGAATTTGTAAGCTGCCTTTAGCGCCGAAACCATTAAAAATAGCTAGATTTTTATGGTTTGGATGTTGGCCAATAAAGGGGGCTTTATCAAGGGTTGTTGGGCGTATATTAGCTTGTTGCTTATCTAGTGTCGCAGAATGTAGTGATGGATAAGTTTGCCTAAGTGACTCTAGTAGTTGCTGTTTTTTCTGAGCGGTCGCTTGAGTGTCCAAATTATTGTTGTCAAAGCTTGCGCCTGTGCGAAAACGATGTGTATCTAGTGGAATGAGCCAGTGCCCATAGTTGAGCATTTCCGGGATCAGTATTTGTTCTGTGCTCATTGTGAGTATTTCGCCTTTGGCTAACTGGAAAGGAAGATAGTTAAACCAAGGGTTGTAAATAGCTTGATAACCTTCACAAAAGATGACCTTTTTTGCTGTTATGCCTTGCCAAGTGACTTGTTTATTAATTTGTAAGTTTTGATAATCAAATTGACAAGCTTGATAGCATTGTTGTTCTTGAAAATATGTTTTTAGGCTGCTTAATAGTTTGTGTGTGAGTAAATAGCCGGTTTGTTTTTGTTGAATTAGACCAAGTGGCGCGTGAATTGAATCGGGAGGTTGCTTCAGTTTTGACTCTAGGTAATTAAGGTAGTTTGGATCTTGGCATCGTTTTTGATAACTTAGCTGTTCTTTTTCGTTACGGATAATACGTAACATGCTTTTTTCTATATAAAAGTCTTTCTGAAAAAACTGACTTAATGTTTGGTAGGTTTTTTTTGCGCAGGGTAGCAGGGTGTCGATATTATTATTTTTGACTAAGCGCATGCCAGTTACAGGATTGATAAGTCCTGCGGCAATTTGTGAGGCGTTTTCTTGTTGGTTGTCGATCAGGTGAACGCTGCAACCGTGTTGGAGTAGTTCCCAACTGAGTAGGCTGCCGGCTAGTCCTTGGCCAATAATCAGGTAGTCTACTTGCTGGGTCATGTTTATTAGTTGGGTGAGCAGAGTGGCTTTCATTTATTCCCAAGCAACCTTGGGAATGAGAAAAAATGAGAACTTATTTAAGAGTCAAAGTGTTTGGCGCGTTAAATTTTATGCCGCCCCAAGCTGATTTCATGAAATTTCTAATATTCTGGTGGCTGCTGCCATTAGGGGCGTTTAAAACATCTTGATGATAAAAATCACCGAATAAATTTAAGGTTTGCTCTTGGTTAAGTTGATTAAGTTGGGCAAAAGCAAAGATTTTGCATGAACCTTCATTAGCTCCCGCTTCATTAATTACAGCGTTTTTATCTAAGCCGTTACTAAAGGTAGTTGGTGTGTATTGGTAATGTTCATTAATAATCGCCATAGTGTCATCAAAGCTGATTTTTTGGTTTGATTTTACTTTTTCTAGGAATGTGTTTAGAGGCATGTTTTTTCAGGTTCTTAAGGGTTAAGTTTCCATTGTGATTCTGCTAGCCAAGTATTAAAATTAGCAACAGACTGAGGTTTGTTAAGATAGTAACCTTGGGCAATATCACACTCGTAATCTTTTAATTTAGCCATAATCTCGGCATCTTCTACGCCTTCGGCAACTACTTGTAACCCTAAGTTATGTGCTAGGTTAATTGTAGCTTTAACGATCACAGCATCATTGTCGCTGTGTAAAATATCTTGGACAAAAGAGCGGTCAATTTTTAGTTCAGCTAAGGGCATTTTCTTTAGATAAGCTAAAGAGGAGTAGCCAGTACCAAAATCATCAATAGAGAGTTTATAGCCCATTTCATGTAGCCGTTGAATGATTTCTAAAGCTTTTTCAGGGTCAGTCATAATCGACCCTTCGGTGATTTCTAAGACAATCCATTTAGGATTAACTTGAGTTGCAGCTTGAATGCCGGCGATTAAGTCAGGGAGTTCAGGGTCGTGCAAATCTTTAGCGGATAAGTTAATAG
Organism: bacterium; assembly: GCA_030591965.1. Taxonomy (GTDB): domain Bacteria; phylum Pseudomonadota; class Gammaproteobacteria; order Methylococcales; family Methylomonadaceae; genus Methyloprofundus. Next base: position 6,829 of record JAUVAA010000087.1, on the reverse strand, counting down.
AAATGGTTAAATCTTTGCTATCTTTGTGCCATTGAGCGCAGTCAGTAAAAGCTTGTCGAATAACCCAAGCACTTAGTTCTTGTATGGTACGGGTACGTTCCGCCATGGGAATAAATTCATCGGGCGAAATAAACCCATGTTTTGGGTGGTTCCAGCGGACTAGTGCTTCTGCGCCATAAACGGAGTCTGTCTGTACGTTAACTTTGGCTTGGTAGTATAAGGTTAATTCATTGCGCGTAAAGGCGTGGCGTAATTCACTCATTAACGTTAAACGGTGTGGGCTATGTGCATCGAAGCTTGGATCATAAACCGCATAGCCTTCTTTATTATTGCGTGCCATATATAAAGCAACGCCTGCTCTTTGTACCAGAGTATCGACATCTTCGCCGTGCTCAGGAAAATGAACTATACCCGTTGCTGTGTGTACGGCCACCTGTAGCCTTTCGACTACAAAGGCGGTTTGCATGCTTTGTTGAATGTTTTTGGCGATCCGTAGGGTATTGGGTTGTGAGTCGTTGATCAGGATGCTGAAGGTATTACCTTCAAGGCGTGCAATATTTTCTTGGAATTTGAATGCGCCCTGTAAACGAGAAGCGATTTGTTTGAGTATTAAATCACTACTATTACGGCCTAGCGTGTCGTAAACATCCTTATAATTTTCGATTTCAAATAATAAAATTGAGAGCGATTTATTTTGATTATTGGCCGATAAAATGGCTTGCTCAACGCGGTCGTAAAAGAGTGAGCGGTTGGGTAAATCAGTTAACGCATCGTGGGTAGAGGAGTAAGCCGCTTGCTTTTCTAATGTTGCGGTTTGAGTGCGTAGTTCTGCAGTTTGATCGAGAATCATTGCGCTGGCTTGGTAAGCAATAATGGAGCTGGAGTATTGCCCCCAAAAACCAAATATAAAAGGTAGGGCATCTAATATCCATAAGCCTACATTATTTTGTTGCGCATGCATGATACCCGCGGCTGAAATATCGCCACTAGTGTAAAAGCTGACGATTAACGTAGCGATAATAATACTGGCTACAGCAATGGCAATACCTTGATAAGCAGTTTTACTTGCTTGTCCTTTAAGCGCATTAACATTTAGGAGTAACTGGGTGCTTTCCAGTTGCTGAACCATGGCTTATTCCTTTTGCTTTAGTGTCTGGGTGTTTTTAGCGTAGTAGTGCTGTTATTGTAGAGAAGTGCTCATGCTGCGAGTTTTTTAACCATTCAAATAACACGGATTCAAAATTGCTAATCGTTGCACCTTGCGCTTGTAAGCGTTGTAGAGCGTAAAATTTATTTTCTGCTTTACGTGAACATACGGCATCTTCAACGATATGCACTTGATAGCCTTGCTGCATAAGTTCTAACGCAGTTTGTAGTATGCAGACGTGAGTTTCTTGACCTACAATAATGATTTGTTTGCGTGCAGTTTTTTCTAGTGCGTCTTGAAAGTTGTCTGCCGCTAAACAAGAGAATCCCGTTTTTTCAAAATGAGGTGTGCTTTCATTTAGTTTTACGCGGATGCTTTCTACCGTAGCACCTAAGCCTTTTGGGTATTGTTCGGTAACGATTACCGGAACATTGAGTAAATTAGCGGCATCAATTAAACGCGCGCTGTTTTCTAGCATATCTTCAGCATTGCCTTCTGGCATGGCACTGGTGAGTCTATCTTGAATGTCAACTATGAGAAGTAAGCTATTATCAATGTCAAGTAAGTTAGGGTGAATTGTCATAGTGTTTTAAATTAATTGAGTTTTAAGTTACGTGCTTTTTCGCGCTGCCAATCACGGTCTTTTTCAGTGGCGCGTTTATCGTGTAGTTTTTTACCTTTGGCCAGGCCAATTTCTAATTTAGCACGGCTATTTTTCCAGTACATAAAGGTTGGAACTAAGGTAAAGCCTTTGCGCTCAACATTACCGATAAGCTTATTTATTTCTTGACGGTTGAGCAGGAGTTTACGTACCCGCGTTGCATAAGGCGTGACATGGGTTGAGGCGCTGTTAAGTGCAGAGATATGCATGCCTGATATCCAGACTTCGCCATTTTTAACAAACACATAGCTTTCTTTAAGTTGCACTCTGCCATCGCGTAGGCTTTTAACTTCCCAGCCTTCTAATACTAAGCCTGCTTCAAAGCGTTCTTCTATAAAAAATTCATGTGAAACATAGCGATTTTTGGCAATGATATTGTCTGTTTGCTTTTTTTTCTTGGATGATTTTCCAGCCATTAGGTGTCCAAATCTGTTTTTAAACGGTGGTAAAGGGTATACTCTACACGGATAATTTAGGCGCTATTGTGTGTTTATAGCTTCCCTATTACGTTAGGGAGTCAATGCCACACTGTGTATTGCCTGTTAAGAGTAAACATATCAGTATTTTACTTTATTTGCTGATAAAAAATTAAATTTTCAAACGCGTAGGTAGTTTAATGACTGATACAAAGAAATCTATACATGGAGAGTGGTCTTCACGTTTCGCATTTATCCTAGCTGCAACAGGCTCAGCTGTGGGTTTAGGTAATATTTGGAAGTTCCCTTATATTACGGGTGAAAATGGTGGTGGTGCTTTTGTTATTGTTTATTTATTATGTGTGGCAGTGATTGGCATACCTATTATGATAGCTGAAACCATGATGGGTAGGCGTGGGCGACAAAGCCCGATTAATACGCTAGAAACTTTAACAGAAGAGGCGGGAGCCAATAAAAATTGGCACTATTTAGGCTGGTTAGGTGTTATTGCTGGTTTTTTGATCTTATCGTATTACAGTGTTATCGCTGGCTGGGCGATGGCTTATGTTGTTAAGGCATTTACTGGGAGTTTTTCCGGTGAGAGTGCGGCTCAAATCAAAAGTCTTTTTAGTGATTTACAAGCAAGTCCAGTGCAACAGGTTTTTTGGCATACTGCATTTTTGGTGGCTACCATGTCCGTGGTTGCTCGTGGTGTGCAAGGTGGTCTAGAAAAAGCGGTGCGCTTTTTAATGCCAGGCTTATTTGTTTTACTTATGTTGTTAGTGGCTTATGCAATGACGACTGGTGCTTATATGCAAGGTTTAGAATTTTTATTTAAACCTGATTTTAGTGAAATGACGGGGGATAGCGTCCTTACTGCAATGGGTCATGCCTTCTTTACTTTAAGTTTGGGCATGGGTGCGATTATGGTTTATGGGTCTTATCTACCTAAAGATATTTCTATTGCTAAAACCTCTATTCTTATTGCTGGTGCCGATACCGCTGTTGCTTTGTTGGCTGGTATGGCTATTTTTCCGATTGTTTTTGCTAATGGCTTAGAAGCGAGTGCCGGTCCTGGGTTAATCTTTCAAACACTTCCTATTGCTTTTGGCAATATGACAGGGGGGTGGCTGTTTGGGTTATTGTTTTTTATTCTGTTGGTCTTTGCAGCTTTATCTTCTGCAATATCATTAATTGAACCAGCTGTCGCTTGGGTAGTTGAAAATTATAAAGTAGATCGTAAAAAAGCCAGTATAGGCATGGGCTTGTTAACTTGGTTTCTAGGCTTAGGTACAGTATTTTCTGAGGGGTTTTTTGAGAAAATAGATTATTTAACCGCAAATTTAATGCTGCCGTTAGGTGGTTTATGTATTGCACTATTTGCTGGTCATGTGATGTTGCAAAAGCATTCGCAAGCTGAGTTAGCTCTGGATAACGAAACAGAATATGCGGTTTGGAAGTTTTTGGTTAGCTATGTTGCTCCTGCAGCTGTTTTCTTGGTGTTTTTACATGTACTGGGAGTGTTTGGCTAATGGCTACGGTTGAAAAAAGTGCATTAGTTAAATTTTCAGCACAACAAATGTTTGCTTTAGTTGATGATATAGAGTCTTATCCTGATTTTTTACCGTGGTGTGCGGGTAGTCGCATTATTAGCCGTGAAGGGGATATTGTTGAAGCAGAATTACAGATTGCTAAAGCTGGCTTTAAACATGCTTTTGCTACGCGCAATATTAATGATGAAGGGGGGCGTATTACCCTTTCCTTATTACATGGGCCTTTTTCATCATTAGAAGGTGTATGGAATTTTATGCCACTACGTGAAGATGCGAGCAAGATTTCTTTGGATTTAGAATTTGAAATGAATGGCATACTTGCCAATTTTGCTTTTGGAGCCGTATTTAATCAAATTTGCAATACGATGGTGACTTCATTTACCGAGCGTGCGAAGCAGATATATACGCCTATTAAAAAGTGAATGTTGAAGTGGCTTATGCTACGTCTGAGCAGCAGATAATTTTAAGCGTTAAGGTAGAGGGTAGCTGTACTGTTGATCAAGCAATTGCTTTGTCGGAGATATTAACGCGTTTTCCTGAGATAGATTTGACTAAAAATAAGGTGGGCATTTTTAGTCAAATTTGCTCTCTTAATAAGCTTTTACAAGAAAATGATCGTGTGGAAATTTATCGAGATTTAGCGCTTAATCCGATGGAAGCTCGCAGACAGCGAGCGATACAGCAAGGGCGTTAATCTCCAAAAGTAAATAAACTGACCATCATTTCGTATAAAGTCTTTCTCAGCTCACGCTTTGGCGCATCTATGGTGATTTCTTTTGGTGGAGGCGGTGGCGGATTCGCTTCTGGTGCTAAATCGCCTTCTATATGGACTAAATTATCGCCCTGAAAAAATAATGCGATTCGCTCCTGGTATCTGTCCTCATGTCCTGGTTGTTGCGAATAAATATAGTCCCAGCGATTAGCACTGAAAGGATCTAGTAATAATGGCGAGCCAAGGATATAAATAACTTGGCGTTTAGTCATATCAGGACGTAATTGGTTGATCATTAATTGATCAATGACATTACCTTGATCGATATCTATTTCGTAAACAAAAGGGACGCTAGTCGCAAGGGTTGAGCAGGCAGTAGTAATGCTAAGTGAAATAGACAGTATTATTAGGCGTAAGGTCTGGGACATATAAAGGATTGCTAGCGATTTTGAGGGAAAAACACCAGAAAGCAGCGTTAAAAGCTTGCTTTGTTGAGGCTTTAGATTTATTGGTATGCATCATACCTGAACTTCTTTAAAAATTAAAAAGTGAATTCCAAGTATTTAGCTTGGTTTTTTCTTTATTGGCCCGAAAAGAACTACAATGTAAGCATATATTAATATTTAGGAGCGAGAGTTTAATAATATTCGAAAGTATGGCGCAGGATTTTGGCTTCACGGGTGTGTTAGAAAAACGGGCGCATAGCGAGCTACGCAACTGTTTTTCTAGCGCGGTCGTGGAGTCAAAAGACAAGTCAAACTCGGATATTATTGAATTTTTGCTCCTCAGTTTAGGGGTGAAATAGCTTTTATGGGAGAGAAACGAATGGAAACTCAAGAATTAAGAGATGTGGGCTTAAAAGTCACCTTGCCACGTGTGAAAATTTTAGAAATTATGGAGCGTGAAACCTATGAGCGTCATTTGACTGCGGAGCAGGTTTATAAAATTCTATTAAGTGAAAATGAAGAGATTGGGCTAGCGACGATTTATCGTGTCTTGACTCAGTTTGAGGCTGCAGGATTGGTGACTCGACATCATTTTGAAGGTGGGAACTCTGTTTTTGAGTTAAACAAAGGAAAGCATCACGATCATGTGGTTTGTGTTAAATGCGGTAAAGTCGATGAATTTACTGATGATGTGATTGAAGAGCGTCAAGATCAAATCGCTAAAAAATTAGGTTATGAGTTAACCGATCATAGCTTGTACCTCTATGGTTTATGTCCTAACTGTCAATAAATCTATAGGCAGTTTTTCTTAGTTTATTATTTTAATTTTATATGTTTAAGCCGCTTATTTTATACATCGGTTTGCGCTATACACGCGCAAAACGTCGCACTCAATTTATTTCTTTTATCACTTTAACCTCCGTTTTAGGTATTGCTCTAGGTGTAACTGCCTTGATTACTGTTTTGTCAGTGATGAATGGTTTTGAAGCTGAATTACGCCAGCGTATTTTAGGTATGACCGCGCATTCCACCGTAACAGGGCGTGGCGGTCAGCTTGCTGACTGGCAGGTATTAGAGACAAAACTGCAGAATTTCCCTCATGTACAAGGTGCCGCACCGTTTGTGAGTGGTCAGGTGATGATTAATGCAGGGCGTAGAGTGAGTGGTACTGCTTTGCGTGGTATTTTGCCTGAACAAGAGCCGGCTGTTTCTGAAGTGGGCGAGAAAATGCAGGCTGGTGCCTTAACTGATTTACAGGCTGGGAAATATCAAATTGTCCTAGGCTCTGAATTAGCCACTTATTTAGGCGTTATGGTGGGGGATAAAGTCACTGTGATTAGCCCGCAGGTTAATTCAACGCCGGCAGGTATTATTCCACGCTTAAGGCGTTTTACTGTGAGTGGTATTTTTGAAGTGGGAATGTATGAATATGATCGTAATATGGCGATTATTCATATTAAAGATGCTGCAAAACTATTACGTATGAAGGGGCGTGTTTCTGGTTTACGTTTAAAATTAGATGACTTGTTTAATGCACCACAAATCAGTCGCGAATTAGCGGAAAAGTTACGTGGTCAATATTATGTGAGTGATTGGACAAAAGCGCATAGCAATTTCTTTCGTGCGATTCAAACTGAAAAACGCGTAATGTTTATTATCCTATTGTTAATTGTTGCTGTAGCCGCTTTTAATATAGTCTCAACCTTAGTCATGGTGGTCACTGATAAACGAGGTGACATTGCTATTTTAAAGACTCAGGGTTTAACACCACTATCGGTTATGGGAATATTTATTACCTTAGGTTCGATTATCGGTTTGATTGGTACAGCTCTCGGTACAGTGGGCGGTGTTTTATTAGCCTTAAATGTAGAAACGATTGTGCCTGCGATTGAGA
>JAUVAA010000177.1 GCA_030591965.1 bacterium | reverse complement strand
TTAAGTGGGCATCTTAACGTTGATCGTCTAGCCATTCATTAAGCTGCTCAACATCACTAAATTGATAGCGGTCCATCACTCTTCGAGGCAATGGCCAAAAATCAACAATTCCATCTGTAAATTCATGAACGGTTGTTTTATATTTCACTAATATATCAATAGCCTCTAGCGCTTCTTGTTTGCTCTCTTCGTCATGCCCACTTAATACAGCAGAGGCTAAATTTCCACTGTTTTTAATTTGAGAAAAAAAAGAAGGAAAAATTTGTAATGATAAACTCATGATCTGACTCCATAACACAAAAATGTTAATGTATTGTCGCTATAAAAACACAGTCATACTGTGAAAGGTCACGCAGCTTATACTTTTATTTTGTATACCAATAAACATTATCTTTATTAATCCCAAACTAATACTATGTTTTTGCGGTTATTTGAGAGTATATAAAAAAATAGGTCATATGACTAATATTTTTAGTTAAATAACATAGTTTAATTAATTATTCGCATTTACTCAATCCACAACATTTGATTACACTCCATGAATCCCCCTTTCAATCAGGCTTTCGCCTGATTCGAGATGCCCTGCTCGCTGGTTGAGTTTCTCCCTGCCGCTGAGTTTTTCTTCGACCGCTAGGGCTATGCTTTCCTGTTTGATTAGTACGGCGTGGGGGATTCTGAGAGCTCTTTCCATCTGCCACCTTTATAACAACCGGAGCCGGAACTTCCCTCCATTGCCCAGACTCAAGTGATCCTAGCGTCCAACCACCTATCGCATAGCGAATTAAACGTAAAGTCGGATGACCAATCGCAGCAGTCATACGGCGAACTTGTCTATTTTTACCTTCTGTTATTTTAAGTTCAACCCACTGAGTTGGAATCGTTTTACGTTCACGTATCGGTGGAACACGCTCCCACACTTCAGGAGCGTCTATCAACTTTGCTTTTGCTGGGCGCGTAAGACCATCTTTAAGTTGTACTCCATTGCGCAGCTTGTTTAATGCTTCTTCATTTGGAATATTCTCAACCTGAACCCAATAGGTCTTTTCAAGTTTATATTGAGGGTCGCTGATTTGATGTTGCAATGGGCCTGAATCAGTGAGCAAAACAAGCCCCTCACTATCACGATCTAAACGCCCCGCAGGATAGATACCCGTTATATTAATATAGTCTTTTAGTGTTTGCCTGCCTGATTCGTCAGTAAACTGAGTCAGTACATCAAAAGGTTTATTAAGAATAATTAATTTTGCCATTTAGATTTGAGATTTTTGAATGTAACAAGGGATCAGGTCTTGCGTTGGTCATGGACCGATTTTGAAAAACGAATGGGTAATATCAATTATTAATAAAACACAAGATCCGATAATGTAGAACCAAATGTGCCAACTAACATTGGCGCTATAACTGTAAGAATTTGTGGTAGCGAGGCTATAGGTGAAAACATCATATGATTCTCAATAAGCCATTTAGAAGGATCTTTTCTTTGCTCTCTATCACTTCCTTGCTGAAGAGCCAACTTTGCTTGATTGCTTAAATAACTGATGGAAGGAACATATAAAGCGGCAATTATCAAAGAATAACTTACCCCCCAATATTGACATATTAATAGCGTAATGGATTTCAACTGAATTATATCTTCAGCTCCCCCAAGAAATGCGAGCGGCCAGTTTAACCACAACTGCATATGAATAACACCAATCACCATAACAGCAGAGCCTCCAGTAATTAATTTCTTTAACTGCACTGATCGACCTAAAAAATACTCTGCGTCTTTATGCGAAGTTAGCGGAATTTCATGCATAATGCAACAGCCTGCCACTATGCCAAAGGGGACGACTAAAAATCCTATCAGGTTAATAATATCTAAAGTAGTGTGCACAATAAATAACTGATTTGCAGTAAAGAGCCCTGAACCCGATAAAGCGTCAAATGTAAATCTAAAAATACTAGCTATTGGACTTTCTGCGGATTCTACATTAAGTAAATAACTTGTTTCAACTACAGAAATGGCACTTGCTATGATGACAAAAATCAATAATGTTAATTTTGTTTCTGAACTCTTTAGTAAATTCCATATAAAGGCACCAAAACCTATCATAATAAAAAAATACACCATGACACTGGTAGCCCATAATAACCGTGCTTTGATTTCATTTGTCTGAATTACACCAGAAATTTCTTGAACTCCAGAAACTTGCTGAATTAAAACTTGGTTTAAATCGAGAAAATTGAAAGCTAACAATTCAAATAAGGTTTTCGCTAAAATAAGAGTAAAAAATGGAGCAAGAAAAAAACGTAGTGCGAAAAAAATATGTTCCGGAATAAGTTGGATGCATTTCATAATGAATTAACCTTATTGTCAGATATAGATCCAATAATAGCACTTTCATTTAAGTCTACTTCATCAAAATAGGCACAGCACTTAGCAATTTTTGCGTATATGGATGCTGAGCATACCTTAATATTTGTTCAACACTGCCCTGCTCGACAATTTTCCCCTCATACATAACAGCAACATCATCGGCTATCTCTGCTACTACAGCGAGATCATGAGTGATAAACAAATAACTGATATTTTGTGTCTTTTGCAAAGATTTTAATAACTCAATAATTTGCTTTTGTACCGAGACATCTAATGCAGAAGTCGGCTCATCACAAACAATTAATTTTGGCTTAACCGCTAAAGCACGTGCAATGCAAATTCGTTGCCTTTGTCCGCCTGAAAATTCATGAGGAAACCGATATAAAGCTGTTTCATCCAAGCCCACTTGCAGTAACAACTCCGTGACCTGCACGACTATTTCTTGCACCTTTGTCTTAGGGTGTAAAGTGCGTATACCTTCAGCAATAATATCTAGCACGTACATGCGCGGGTTCATTGCCGAAAACGGGTCTTGAAAGACAATTTGCATAGCAGCACGCTGAACACGTAGCTGTTCTCGTGATAATGTTGCTAAATCTACGCCCTGAAAATCCACTTGCCCTGATGTCCTAGGAATCAGACTTAACAGCCCCTTTCCCAGCGTTGTTTTACCACATCCAGATTCGCCCACTAAAGCCAATGTTTTACCGGCTCCTAAAGTAAAACTAACGCCATCGACCGCTTTAACATGATCCACTATGCGCTTAAGCAAACCTTTTCTAATCGGGTAATGAACCTTAAAATCAGTTAGCTTTAAAAGAGGCACAGAATCAGGCTTTTGCTGTTCCGCTTGATAATTTATATCCGGTAAAGCCTGTAATAATTTTTGCGTGTAGCTGTGCTGCGGACGACTAAAGATCGCCTTATTATCGGCTGTTTCGACTATATTTCCCGACTGCATAACAGCCACTCGGTCAGCCATAGTTGAGACTAAAGCCAAATCATGACTAATGAGCCATAAAGCCATGCCATTTTGTTTTTGAATGTCTTTTAATAAGTCTAATATTTGTGCTTGAATCGTAACATCTAAAGCAGTGGTTGGCTCATCGGCAATTAACAAATCAGGCTCACCCGCTAAAGCAATGGCAATCATCACGCGCTGCCGTTGACCGCCGGACAATTGATGCGGGTATTCGCTAATACGACGCTGCACATCAGGAATACCAACTTGCTCCAATAAAGCCAATACTTTCTCAGTACATTGCACCTTATTCAAAGCAAAATGCAGCTGTATGGTTTCTGCTATTTGCTGACCAATCGTCATAACTGGGTTCAACGAACTCATAGGGTCTTGAAAGATCATGGCAACACGTCGACCGCGCACTAGGCACAGCTCAGATTCTGGTGTACGCAAAATATCAACATCAGCCAACTGTATCGTATCAGCCTGCAAATAAGCTTGCGTTGGGTGTAAGCGTAAAACCGATAAGGCGGCTAAAGATTTCCCCGAACCTGACTCGCCAACTAAGGCAAAAGTTTCACCTTTATTAATTTGAAAACTAATGCCATTAATGACCGACTGACCTGCAAAACTCAGTTGTAAATTTCCTACCGTTAATAAAGTCTCAGTCATGACTCTGCTCGTCTAGGGTCAAAAGCATCGCGCACTGTATCAGCAAATAAATTAGCAGCTAGCACCAAGCCAAACATAAACACAAATGAAGCAGCTAATGACCACCAAACAATAGGCTCTCTCGCCATTTCTAAGCGCGCGCCATTAATCATATTTCCCCAGCTATAAGTCGTCGGATCCACACCAATATTCACATAAGACAGTACGGCTTCGGCTAACACCAAGGAGCTAAAATCTAGCACCACAGAGATCAACACGATATGCATGACATTCGGTAAAATATGCCGATATAAAATAAGGTAACGAGGCACTCCTAAAGCTTGAGCAGCTTGGACATATTCCATTTCACGTAATTTTAAAGTTTCTGCTCGCAATAATCGGCATAAGCCCGTCCAGCTGGTTACACCCAAAATCAAACAAAGAAACAATAAACGCATATCCGCACGCGCCACTAAACTCGTGAATTGCTCCTGATGATTAGCCATATACACTTGCACCATAAGAATAGAAGCTGCAATTAGCAGCACGCCAGGAATAGAATTTAAAGTCGTATAAATATACTGAATAACATCATCTACCCAACCCCGAAAAAAACCGGCTAAGATACCAAAAATTATCGCCATTGGTAGCATAATCAACGTAGTCAATGAGCCAATCACTAAACCCGTGCGAATACTTTTAATCGCTTGATAAAAAACATCTTCCCCAACTTTATCCGTGCCCAGTACATGATAATAAGAGGATAAATCAACCAGCATATAGCTAATCGTACTGATCAAAAAGAGCGTCGCAAAAACCGTATTAACCGCTTTATTGCTAAAGAATGGTAACTTTTTTAAGTAGTGATAAGCGCAAAAAATAAGCAAAATAATAGCTGCACCTTTAACAAAACCCAGCGCGGCTTTGCCTATAATATCGCCTGTTTTATCGGCTTCAACATCCTGTAAATGACTTACACCATACTCTAAGCGAGGATAAGCCCAAGAACGTGTTTGATTCTCGGCCACAATTAATTCTTTACTATATAAATAAGCAGAAAACGGCGCGGAATAACTTTTCTCTTGATTTAAACGTATAGGATTCGCCCAGTAATCTAAAGCGCTAATCATTTCATTTTGCTTACTGTCACTCGGCTTAAAATGCACAGAATCCAATAAGCCAATAAACATAAAACACAACAGAACAACCAAAGAAACCATTGCAGTTCGACTGTGAGTGACTTTTTTCCATGGGCGAATAAATTGTTCTTTTTTGCGCACGTTAAAAACGGCGAGAATAAGCACTGAAATCAAAATAAAGATCAGCGCATCGGTCCATAAAATAATCATATCTGTGTGATAAATATTAATTGTCAGTTAGGTTTCTTGGCTTATACTATTTTTGCCTAAGCGTCCCAACAAGAGGGATTCCATTTGTTCCAGACGGAATATAAACCGTTGTATGGTTAGGAGAGTCAGCCATTTTTAATTGTGCATTAATGGCCTCATGCTGCAAATAATTTGCAGTTAAAGTAGAGTTAATTATCTTCTGAGCTTCAGCGATACCCTTAGCTTCCTCAACTCTAATTTCAGCATCTTTTATAGCAATTTCACGTTGCGTTTCTTTTTCATCCAGTAGCTGTTTTGCTGCCAGCTTTTTTTCTACCGCCTCTGTTACTACTTTGGGATAATCAATATTCCCCACAACCCCTGAAATGGCAATAAACGGCGTGTTAGCAAGGTATTCAGTTAATTCATTCATTACTGTTGCGGCAATTTCTGATCTTTTTTCTTTAACTTGTCGACTATTAAGCGCCTGAACATTATTTCTTACCATTGCTCGTAATGGCTCTTTAATATATCGGTTATAAAACTGAGAACCCGCATACTCTTCAACGACTATTTTTATGCTGCCTGATTTTACTTTGATAATAGTTTGAAAACGGAAAGCAATATTTAACTCATCTTTTGCAAGAATATTAAAAGCTTCAGCATAGGTTTGAGGCCGAAAATCTACATTTTCAACTTCATTGCGCCACAATGACACCCCATAATTGGCTGGGCCTATTAATTCACCTCTAAACCCTCCCTTCCCCCATACTCTTGGATCTTCTTTTACATAACCCTCATTCCCAGCAGGAGTTGATGGATTAGTACACGCAGTGAGTAAAAAAAGACCACTTAGGAGAAATAAAATTTTCATTACCAACCTCTTATTTTCATTTATCAAGTTTAACTCAAAACCAACTGGGTACAGTGCGACAGAGAAAGCTAAAAATAAGCCTATTACCTAATACTTACAACAATTAATTATATCAGCTATTCTCATGTCTTTAATTTCAAAAATATCGCCAAAATTAAAAAGACATTTATGCTTATGCCTATATTTTAGGGCT
>JAUVAA010000090.1 GCA_030591965.1 bacterium | reverse complement strand
AGTGCAGTTATCACAAACAGAGAGTTCAATCTTTTGTTGATTACAATAGGATCCGTGTTGATTGATCATAAATTGTCGACCACAAATCCACCAAGCATCATGTAGAGTAATGACATATTTAATATTTTTGCTGATACAAAGATCAATGATTGATACACCAATTCCTTGAATACTGTGAATATGTACTATATCGGGCTGGACAGCTGAAAGTACTTTAGAAAATTCATCAACAACATGTGGATTTTCAAACTGTTCCGTTGGTGACAGCATATTAGGTAAACCAAGACCAAATATATTAATACCATCTACTTCATAACGCCTTAAACGATAAGCAGCTACCATATCAACCGGTAAGGTTGTAAACACAGACACTTCAAATTCACCCTTATCATTAAAAATCCTATTGGTTTCTTCGGCAACAATAGTGGCCCCACCAAAAGATTGTGGTGCGTAATAAATATTAACGGCCAATATTTTGGGTTTTTGGGCTATTGTTCTCTTAAATTTAGTAACGATAGGTAAAAGTTGTTGGGCAGCAATATGTTCGGGTGCATAGTGCTCTAAAATAGACGTATAAGCTGCTGAGCCAATTTTTGTACGTAAATCACCATCAGTAATGAGTAAGGTTAATGCGTGCAGCCAGTCCTCTTTCTGGGCGCATAAGAAGCCATTTTTACCCTGTTGAATGGCACTGGTAAAAGCAGAGCGTGGTGAACACAGCGAGGGTATTTTAACGGCCGAGGCTTCAATAAACTTAATATTGCTTTTGGCTTCATTAAAAATATAATTTTCTAAGGGTGCCAAGTTGATATCGCATTCGGCTAAGTAACCCAAATATTCTTCATATGAACAAAATGGAATACGTTCAATTTGATCTGCCAATGCATTGTATGCTGCAGGAAGTTCTAGCGTACCAATAATGCGTAATCTAACCTCTGGAAAGGTATTAAGTATTTGCAGCAATGCCGCTGACACTTCTGCAAAATCAACATCATGAGTATTGGTTCCGGACCCGTAGACGATACGTATCAAGTTATCTGTTGTTTTCTGTACAGCAGTATTAATCTTATCGGCACAAACCAGTGTTTGTTCATCTAAAGCATTTTCCACAATAAAGACCTCACTTAAGCCTTCCTTACGCATGGCTACCGCTAGTTCGGCAGTGGAGGCAATGCCTTTATCACAAGCCAACATGGCTTTATGGTAAAGGATGGCACCATCCAATAAACCATCAAAAGTAGCCTTATCTAGTTGCGCTAGCGTTTTACTGCCTGCCAATATCTGTTTATCAAAGATTAAATCATCGACTTCCCATAGTGTGGTGATTTGTAGGCGCTTGGCTTCATCGATAATTTTTAGAACAGTTGGAAAAGCAGGGACACGGTAAAAAATAACTAAAGCATGAGTCGCCAGTTCGTTAATACAATCGTCGTAATCATGCCAATTACGCACCGTACATTCGATCCCTAAATCTGTAAACATTTTCTGTTTTTGAGTCACTCTGTATTTTTTACATTGCGGAATACTCAATTCTGCAATAATCAAAATCCTTGTCTCTAGAATAGAGTGTGCTAGGTAGCCAGTATTTTTCTTAAAAATTTCCGGGACGATAGCCAATATTGTGTTGGTATGTTCACTAGACTCTGCGACTCTTCTAAAGCCTGCTTTTATGCCTGCGAAGCCGGCACGACGATATAAGTTGATTGCCTTTTTAGCGGTAGGCTGTAAGCCGCCGCCTAAACTAATCGCAGGTTTTATGAGTTTGACCGCATGCAATACTCTTTTGCGTTGATGCAATACCGTTCTTAAGGGTAAGGTCATCCGCCAAGTAGTAGAGCTAAGAATATGCTCAACAAGCTGTGCACTTTCTTGTATTTCGTGTTCTTTATTGGTGATATTTTGCTGTAGTTCAGAAATGCTATTTGCTTGGTCAAGAATTTGTCGAGTTTGGTTTTGTATCGCTGCTTCTTGGTTCTGTAACTCTATTTCTTTATTTTGTAATGTTATAGTTTGGTTTTGTAACTCAGCCTCTTTATCTTGTAATGCTATAACTTGGTTTTGGAACTCTATTTCTTTATTTTGTAATGCTATAGCTTGATCTTGTAGTTCAATATCTTTATTTTGTAATGCTATAGTTTGATCTTGTAGTTCAATATCTTTATTTTGTAATGCTATAGCTTGATCTTGTAGTTCAATATCTTTTTGATAACTTTGCTGCAACTTATCGGAAAATGCTGTTAACTGCTTTTCTGATAGTTTAGGTAACCACTTTTTTAATACCATTAAGCTGGCGTGTTCTTTTTGTGATATATCAGTACTATTAAGGCCAACATCTGATTGGCCAGTACTTCTATAAAAAGCACTCACTCCATCGATAAATAAAAAGCTGGTTAGCATAGAAGCCTGAATCCAGAAATCCCAATCTTCATAGACGCTGAGAGATTCATCAACTCGGCAGCCGAGATCTAACAAAGTACGAGAGAATAAAGTCGAATGAATTGGGATATAATTGCCAGATAAAAGGCGTGTTGCATCAAATTTATTTTCAAAATAAATAGGTAATATCCTTCTATCGGCATCAACACATTGTACGCCAGTATAAACAACCTTAATTTCGGGGTGCATGAGCATTGCCGCCATTAATTTGCTTAAATGCTCTGTTGCAAGCCAATCATCATCATCCAAAAAGATAATAAAATCCCCTGTACAAAGATCAAGGCCAATATTAGCAGCCTTAGACCTGCCTGCTTGGGAATCAATATAGTGGTAGTGGTACTGCTGTATATTCCCCGTAGCCTCTTCACGCACGAGCTCTGCACAATTAGCCCCTCCATCATTTACCACAACCAATTCAATATTTTGATAGGTTTGCCCTGCAACTGAACGAATTGCCTCACGTAGAAATTCTGGCCGGTTTTGAGTACGAGTAATAACGGATATTAACGGTAAGCTCTCTGGTAAAGCTTGTAATGAAGAGTCTTGAGCCGCTAAGCTCAAAACCAATGCATTTAGGGGTCTATCTTCCTTCGGCCATTGATAGAACGATTCAGCATGTGAAACAGAGTGTGGCAATGACCAGGTACGGGCTTTATTTAAAGCAATAAGGCGATCAATATATAAATTTTCAGATAGCTGACTTTTATACTCAGCCATTAACTTACGCTTCGCCTTCACTACCTGGCTAATATCAATTAAATAATTAGTATGACCTTGTACCGAAATATCATAGCTAATTGGGGTCGCAGGGAAATCACTTAAGCGTAAGCTTTCCCAAGCGAGTACCGCAGTAGTGCGATGATCAGGATGGGGTTCCGATGGTGCCGGAAAAAAGACTGTTGCAGGCTGTGATTGCTGAATGCAATCGCTTAGTTTATGAATAAGATGTTGAGCAGGCATTAACTCGCGATCAACTTCACGCCAAAAATATACCTTACGAATGCCCAGTTGATCAGCAACTGTTTGCGCTTCAAGCTCACGTGTTGCAACCAAGTTTTCTTGGTGCTCCCCCCCTTTACCACCATCGGTTACAAAGATGATATCAACGCTAACACCAGCAGCTTGAGCCAGTAATAAAGTGCCTCCCATCCCGAAGGTTTCATCATCAGGGTGTGGTGCTAATACAAGCCAAGGTCCTTTGGGCAAGGGAGATGATGCAAAAGGTAAGTAAGCAGATTCACTGGTAACAGGCATAGTGTTTTTAAAATAAAAGAGAAAACGATGATGGATTAGTGATGCAAGGCTAAGAATAGCAAGGTAGTAAGCTTATTTTTCAAGACTGCGTACCATATAGTAATCTTGGGTAAAAGTCCTCTATCTACCAGGGTATCTGGAATAAATATACAAAATGTCAGTGAAAAAATAATTTAGCTAGTATTTTTTAGTTTGGCTAACCTGGCGGCGGCTTCTGGGTAAGTTTCCCCTACACGTGCATTTTTATCGATCTCTGCTCTACTAATGCCATTGATATGGTCATTAAAGTTATTGGTAAACTTATGTTTAGGCGGATTCTTGACCCCATACTCAAATTTGAATGCTATGACATTTCTGCCTCGCTTAATTTGGCTATAATTCACCCACATATCAGAGTGTGTATTAATCTCAAGCATCGATATATCAATAACTTTTCGTTTTAAATCACCAATATTTTTATATTTATTTTCGAGTTGAAATCTCTTTTTTAACCACTCAACTTCAATAGTCTTTTCATTACCTCCCCATTTCACCAATAATTCGTAAATTCTGATACTGTAATTTGACTTAAACATTAAGACATTTTTAAGGCGATACTGAGTGAAATCTCTTCTTATTTGCGATATGTACGGGATGATTTTTTGAGAAAATTGTAGTTCTACAGCTCCAGAATTTGGAATGTATTCGACAGATGATACCCACCTAGTATCCAGCGTTCTATTTTCTGGTAATTGCACAGAGACAGATCGGCCATATAACCTTTTTGCCGCCTGCTGTAAGTTTCTATATGCACTTTTAGTATCTAAGTTAGCTAAACCTGTTAGGTCTTCTACAGTAACCAAAAAGGTATCTTCGTTATTGATTTCCCCCATTGAGTTTATTTTACTAATACAAGTTAGTAATATTCTGCTTTCATAAATACTTAAACGGTATCCGGCTTCTACAATATCGTTATGTTTTACGACTGTTAGTTTGTTTTTAAAGTTATCCACAATAATAGCCAGACTTTATTAAAAAATTGAGTCTTAGTATACCGCCTTTTAGTCGTGGTATAACCGCCTTTTAGTCGTGGTATAACCGCCTTTTGGTCGTGGTATAACCGCCTTTTGGTCGTGGTATCCCCTCTACAGACCTTTAAAATAAGGCTATTCAAATACCTAAAAAAGAAAAAAGAAAAAAATAAAAAAAGAGAAAAATAACTTTAGCTACATATAAAATAAGTGGCTAATAGATTAATATTTTATTTATTCATAAATTTACTATTTATTGCAGTAACCATTTTTCAAAAAAATAGCTTAATTCCTAAATAATACCTGCTTAAGAAAATCATAAAAACTCAACTAATTATTACTATTAAGCTAGCTTTTTTATCTGCATAACACTACTAAGGCTTGTTATGCCAATGGCTAAAGCACCTTTATAAGTTTGTGTAATAGATTGGCTTAATCTGTGGGCAACTCATTAGCGAACTAACCTTATAAACAGATAACAACACTCAATATAAAGCAGTTATGCACATTTTCTGTGGATAACGTTGTGAATATTTTTTGCGTAACTCTTACAGCACCAGTAATAATGGGGGCTGCAATTGAATTGTACAAATTTTATACAGTTGCTTGTTAGCTAATTTAAGTCTGTTATTGAGCTAATCATATTGTGATATTTTATACCTAGAATTTATTTAAATTATAAGTCTTGATATGCCGCCTTTTAGTCATGATATGACCGCCTTTTACTCGTCATATCTATTATATTTATGTTAAAAAAATCTTACCTAAAATCCATATCACCACTCATTAGCCAGAATTTATTACGTAATATGCTAACGTCAGGGCCTTTGCTCCATATATCACTAGCAATTTGAATATTTAAAGCTTCACGATGAGAATCAGTCGTTTCAAAGTATCTAGAAAAGGCATTGGATATTTGACAAATAATACGTGTACAACGATTTGTTTGCGCAAACCTTTGAGTGTACTGTATTAATAAGGAAAGCTTTTTAATAGGAGCGATAACATCAATAATATGGCAATGCTCTCCTGTTATTTGAATAACGATAAGACTGTGAATTTTTCTGCTGAAGCGACTTTTAACGATAAGTATTTGGTAGCTATTTTCAGGATGGTTTACATAACGATCAATAATATAGTTGTAATCACGCACGCCTATCATGGCTTTTTTTAGATCATCCGCCATATGTTGCCAAAGAATATTGATTGCATGCTCAAAATTAACAATTGAATTTTGATCAATAACCCGTAATGTGGTCAATAGCTTAGGTCGTTTATATATCGGTAACCACGATAATTGTTCCATATGTCCCAAACTGTCATATAAGTTCAAGTGAGCAGCAACCTTCATTGCACGATCATTGGGGAAGCCAAAACTAATAACAAACGGCTTACCAAAACCGGTATAACGTTCCATAAAAGTAGCTGCCATCATAAAAAATGGGCCTGTACGTCGCAAAGCACCGCGATGAGATGGATTAACCATTACATCCCCAATTTGTACAGCCATATGTTTTTCGCCAAAAAACAAAATATGCCGTGGCATACCGCCATAATGTGCAATTAAAGTCTCTTGCTCCCAAACACAGACTTCAGAAGCTTGCTCAGAAGCATATTTCCATTGCCATAAAGGCTTAGACATTTGGGTATTAAAAGATAGTTCAAATAAGGACAGCATTTTGTCTAAATGTTGCTTATTTAAGTATTGTAATTTCCATTTAGGAGGCGGTCCTTTCGTAAATTTTAATAACACTTCCGTTTGCTTCTGTCCCTCATTAACGGACAGTGTTTTATTAATATTTAAGTCAAAGTTAAAACGGGTAGCTAAAGCTAAAAAATCACTTAATAAATTGAACCGACTTGCACCAAGTGTTGTAAAGTGTGTTGCAAACGTATCGACGATTAAAAGTACCCCATCGGCTGCTAACGCTTGTAAAACCCGAGTAAATAAAGCTAGGGGGTTAAGACTTGCACCAGGTTTATACAGTACGACGGCGACTACATCAGTTAGTGCCTTATTCGAGTCCTGCAGAGTTAAAATATCCAATACTTGATGGCCTGACGCTACCTTTATGTCTAACCCACAAGATACAATAACACCTGGTGTTATCGGTAGCTGCTCCAGTAATAGCTTCCCCCCTAGGTCAGGGTTATTAATGCTCATGTTTTCCAGCAGCCATCACAATAAGAAGGGAAAATACCATTCCAAAGATTGAAGCGGGTATTTTCGTATTGATGATCACTTAGAATATCTGTTAAGGAATAGTTAAATAAATTCCAAGTAGGGCTAATAGGTGTTTTAATTTGACAACAAGGCGTTATATCACCGCTGAGTAAAGAATAAACCCACTGCTCATCACAGTTATTGCGTACATTATTAGCGCTACCATTCTTGTCTATTTCTATGCCTTCAGCAGCACAAAACTCGGCAAAGGGGAGTAGTTGCTCTGTTGCTTGTATACTATCTTGATTAATGGCATGAGCCACTTCATCAATATGCTCTACTTCATTTAGTGACGTTTCCGGGTAAATAGGAATATAAGTACTCATCGGGTTTAAAGCTTGAAATGACTCAAATATCTCCACACCATAAGACTTGGCCATGGCCACAATACTAGGTAATTCATCTTTGTTATACGAGAATAAAGTCCCTTTCAAACCAATTTTCGGATATTGAAAGCCATTGGCATCGCGATATTCACGTAAACGCTGAATACCTTGCCAAATTTGCTCTAATTTGCCATCAATGCGCGAACTGGCGAAGACCTCAGGATCAATAGAATCAATGGAGATGCCGATATAAGCCACTTCAGATTCGCATAGCTGCTTAACAATACTTGTACTTAAGGTTGATCCATTTGAAATAATCATTACTCGCACATTGCGTTCTTTGGCCATATGCGCCATATCAAAGAAGCCTTTATGCATTAATGGCTCGCCTTCACCTACGAGAGCAATAGTTTTAACGGTTGGAAAGTTATCTAAAACTTGAGCGAAGTTTTCAACTTTAATATCTTCTTGCTGCATATGTCGACCGACACAATACCAACAATTAAAATTACAGCGTGTCGTCGGTTCAATATTTAAAAAAGTGGGCTCTGCTGACCATAGCCTGGCATCCACTGCTGTTAAGGGTGCTTTATTATTAGGTACATCCAATAAGCTATATTCATGACAATCCGGGCAATAAATAGGCTCGGCGCTTTCCCAGCTATGTTCACCAAAACGTACTTGAGCAACGAGTTTAAAAGCATTATGTTTAGTGCAAATAGGGCAGACAAAGCTATGTTTATCTGCGAGTGCTAAATGCTCGGTAAAGGGTTGTAAATGACTATGCGCTTTATGCCATAGTCGAGTTAAATTTAAGGATTTAGTCATTTATATTCTCTGGAGCATCACTAGGTAGGGCAGAAAACCAATTCCAACCATCCCAAAAATGCGGGGCATCAGCTACTATCTCTGCCAAAAAAGCAAAATAATCGCGCATAATTGCTGCAACATCTTGGCTATTATCTAATTGTCGTATCACTACTTGATAATCTTGGCCATGACGTAACATACCGCCAGCCACAATAGGAATACCCATACGACAGGCTAATTTAACGCTGCCTGCAGGTGCGGTAATAAAACGGTTAAAAACAGGAATGGCAGCGCATTTTTCCGCAGGGCTGGCAAAGTCATTTAAAGAAATCAAAATCCCCCCCTCGGCTAAAGCACGTTTGGTCATTCTGGCACCAGTGATATCACGATCAAAAAACAAATACTTACCGCCATTAAAATGCATGGCACAGCCTTGGTGTAATTTGCAGATATATGGACCAATAAAGGCAAAGATAGCCGAAGATTTTTCTGGAGCGGCTAATGCATTCAAATGCCAACCAGAAACGCCCAAAACACCACATAAAGAGTGTTGATAGGCATGATGGTAGGTTAAAAATAAAACACTGTTATGTTCCGCTAATAGAGTATCTAGAAGTTCTGAGTCTAAGCTAACGTGTTTTTTAACCCAAGTTGCACTCAAAGTAGGTTGCTTGAAAATATTCAAGCAAAAAATGGCATGATCCGCCAAACGCTTACGCCACAGCTGTTGCCACTCTGTTAGAGAAAATTTCCGACCAGCATCACTTAAGGCTTGCTTGATTAATGCCTCATCCTGCCGGACTGGGCTAAAACCATAATAGGCCAACCATGGTGCTAAATAATAACCGGCAACAACAGGTAGTTTGGATATCAGCTCAATACAGCGAAGAAAGGAGCGATAACAATTCCCTAAAGCAGATAACTCCATACCTTAAGACTCCCAAGTATGTGGCAAACTGACAAAGCCTTGTTCCAGACCAGATTGCGAGACATAAAGTTCAGCAACATGTTGGGCATGATCATATACGTGCAAAGCCTGTTCACAGGCTAAAAACACATTAATATAATATTCACCTTTTAATAAAGGACATTTAGGTAATACCAGCAGCGCCGACCCTGAACCATCTGCTGCCCGGGTTAAGACGATATCGTCATTTTTAGAACTGGCACTGGCAATTAACGTTTCATTTTTGGTGACAATGGCTACCGCTACCGATGGCACAGGCAGACTGGTATCACCGACAAAAAATATTTTAATATTCAGTGTACTTTGTAGCGACTGTAAGGCTAAGGTTTTTCCGGATTGTTGCTCGACGCGACATTCAACCTTGGTAATTCTGGCACTTCCAGCTGGAGCGTTACCACTGGTGTTTTGCACCGCTATCTCGGTTTCTGCTTCTGTTTGTGAATCTTGGCCCGCCAAAAATAAATCATAAGCACTAATAACAGCTGCAGGGCCACCAGATTTAACAATCTCACCACGATTAAGCCAAATAGCTCGATCACAAATAGCCTCAATATGATAAAGAGAGTGCGAGCAGAATAAAATAGTTTTACCCGCGGCTTTTAATTGCATAATGCGGTCAAACGATTTACGAGCAAAGGCACCATCACCAACAGAAAGTGCTTCATCAATAATTAAAATATCCGGATCAACACTCGTGGCCACCGCAAATGCCAAACGTACATACATACCGCTGGAATAAGTTTTGACAGGTTGGTCGATAAAATCACTAATACCGGAAAATGCGACAATATCATCAAATCGCTCGCCAATTTCCTTATCAGATAAACCTAAAATAGCCGCATTCATCCAGACATTTTCGCGACCACTAAATTCAGGATTAAAGCCAGCACCTAGCTCTAGCAATGCAGCAATTCTACCATTAACGGTAATGTTACCTGCACTAGGTGATAACGTACCGCAAATTAACTGTAATAAGGTTGATTTACCCGCACCATTGCAGCCAACGATACCAATAACTTCACCCGCATTAATCTCTAAATTAATATTACGTAATGCCCAGAAATCTTGGTAAAAATTACGTTTACCTCGCCACACAAATTGTTTCAGACGATCAACGGGTTGTGCATACAGTTGATAACACTTATCAACACCTTGGAGGCTAATCACGGGATCACAAGACATCAGCAAATCCTCTACGTGTTTTACTAAACCAAAACCAACCGCTCCAAGCGCAGAAGAGTGAAATAAGACTGTAATACCCAAGATTAAGCCAATCAGGTTGGCCAGCGGTAATTAACACGGTACGTACTTGGTCAACGATTAACGTTAGCGGGTTAAGGTATAAATACTGACCAATCCCTTCAGGTAATGCCGATAGGGGATAAAAGATAGGACACATAAACATGAGTACCGTCATTAACATACCAATAACCTGACCAATATCACGCACAAACACGCCTAAAGAAGCTAGAAACCAGGATAATCCCATTATCAAAAATAAAAAAGGAAGCAAAACAATAGGTAACCAGAGCATTGATAGGGTAAAGGCATGTCCCAGAACAGCTAAAAATAAGAACAACACCAAAAAACTGATGGCAGCATGAAACACGGCACTACCTAAAGAAACCCACGGTAAAATTTCCAAAGGAAAAATAACTTTTTTGACATAGTTCACGTTACTGAGAATTAAAGCGGGGGCTCGGGTAATACTTTCTGCAAATAAATTAAACACGATTAAGCCAGAAAATAGCATGACCGCAAATTCATAAGGATCAGAATTACCTACCCCCCAACGTGCTTTAAATACAAAGCTAAATACAAAGGTATAAATGGTCAGCATGATAATTGGGGTAATAAACGACCACAATAAACCAAAGAATGAGCCACGATAACGCCCAATTACTTCGCGTTTTATCATTCTAAAAATTAAAGGATAGTGTTGTTTTAGGCACAAAACAAAGCCAAACAGGGATGAACTTAATGACATTAATAAGAATAAGTAAAAGTAAAAAGGAGGGGTAAAGCTTAAAATTAAGGTGTTTTTAATGCATTTTTTAAGCTTTTTAATCTATCAATAACCTGTTGAGTGCTTTCGCCAGGTCTGGCATGTTTCTCAATTTGTTTTTTGGTGACGTATTTAGGGATTTTATGTTCTTTAGGGAATTCTTTGCGACTGAAAATAACGATATCATCTTGTAGTGATATGTTGTATTCAGGGAGATGATTGGTTTCAGATAGAGACTTAATATTAAATTTTAATCTTCTTAAAGGTGTTACCGTCCCTAACTTGTCTCGTAGAGTTTCTATTTTTATTTTCCAAGCAGATTGGTTACCACAGTGTTTTCTAGCTAACTCATATAATCTACGCTCTGTTGGTTTTCTGAGTCGGAAATACTCTTTATCTATCGTGAGTACGGCATTATCTAAAATAGAATTATAAAACCAATCAGAAAGCTTAACCTCAATAGCAATTGCTTTTCCTTTATCATCTTCTTTAATCACTTCCCAACTATCTATTAAACCAAATTCTTTAGTAATTTCAGTTCTTTTGGTTTTTATATTGGTCTGAATAACTGTTCCATTAAGCCGCTCTAATGCTTCTTTTATCTGTCTATATTGAAACCCACCAGTGCTTTTATTGGTTGATATAAAATAATTATAACTGGTAAATCTAACTGTTTGGGACGTACGCTCCCCTAGGTTTTTAGCACTCATTAATGAGCTAGCTAGATATAGTAATATATCTTTATCAAAAATTGTTGCTAATCCTGTATAGCTAGGCTTTATTTTTATTTTCACACCATTTCTTTCATAAACAAGCATACGATGATCTGGTTTTTTTGAAAGTGAAAAAATAGGATGCTCCATACTTGCTAAATCATCCTTAAAGCTATCAAAAACATCACATATAAAGAAATCTGTTTGTAGATGTCTATTGGGTAATAAAATTGATGTCATAGTATCGGTTTATCAGGAACATTTTTTACCATTCTACCCTGTTTTTATATCGGTGTATCGAGAACAATACTATCGGTGAAGTTGGAACACCTATCGGTGAAGTTGGAACAAACTATCGGTGAAGTTGGAACAAACTATCGGTGGAGTTGGAACGCTTAATAATTTGTATCCTTTATATATCAACGTATACAGCAGTTTTTTTTGTCCTTTAACATATATTAACTATATATAACTAAGCAAAAAATTAATTTAGTAAAATTTTATCAATT
>JAUVAA010000109.1 GCA_030591965.1 bacterium | reverse complement strand
ATCTAAAAAATCGTTTTATACGTAAATTATTAAGCCATACTGTTGGGGTTTATTTAAATAAGTTACTGGGGCGAAACGCGTTACAGTTTGAAGGTTTGGTGGAAATTTAAAAGTCGAACATGGCGTATACCCTATAAAATGTTAGCATCACAACTGCTCATGCATTCCCAAGCAGAAACGATTGAAACGATAAGGTAACCTATTGTGGGAGGGGCTTTAGCCGCGATTTCATACAAGTCGCGGCTAAAGCCCCTCCCGCAACATACCCTCAATCAACAACACTAAAACTGCCTAAGCTTAGTTAATAAAAATTAAATCACTGTGCATGCCGATATATGTATCACTTGCGGACTAAAGGCCTGTCCTACAAAAGAACTTTATGATTAATTACCAAAAACTTCCACCTAGCGGCAACCTTAACGCCTCTAAAAATCGCCTACGTTATTGTGCTCAGCAAGAGTTATTAAAACATGCTGTTGCCGCTGAATTTAATGGACACGGTGATGGTTTTCAAGAGCTAGTCAAAGCACATATCAATTTAGGTAAACATTGCCAAGATACCGGCTTAATTTTATCCTTGAATGCGCATATCTGGGGCTCCATCTTCCCATTAATACTTTATGGTAGCGAAGCACAAAAACAAACATGGCTACCTGACTTATTATCAGGCGACCTAATTGCGGGCCATGCGATTACCGAGCCTCAAGCGGGTTCAGATGTTAATGCACTAACAGCAACGGCAATTGCAACTGAATCTGGTTTTACCTTAAGCGGTCACAAACGCTTTATCACTAATACACCGATTGCCGATGCATTGCTGATTTATGCAAAATTAGATGAAAAACTCTCTGGTTTTTTAGTAAAAAAACAAGATATTGGCGCGAATTTCAGTGATCAACCTAGCGTAACAGGCTGCGCAAGCGCCACGATGGGCGACGTTATCCTGCAAGATTGCGCCATACCTTTAGATCGTCAGTTAGGTAAAACAGGCGCTGGCGGCATGATGATACAAAATGCATTAGAGCTAGAACGAGCCTTTATTTTCGCGGGTATTATCGGCATTATGCAATGGCAGTTAGACCAGGTTGTAAAATTCAGTCGTCAGCGACAAAGCAATGGCGCGCATTTAGGTGTAAATCAAGCCATTAGCCATAAAATTGCCGATATGCAATGCCGTGTAGATACTTGTTTGTTATGGGTCAATGAGTGTGCGCGTTTAAAAGATGCCGGCAAACGCATTAGCCTAGCCAGTGCGCAAACTAAATTAATCGCTAGCGAAGCTTTTTTACAGTCGAGCTTGGATGCAGTGCAAATATTCGGGGCGGCTGGTTTACTCGAAGAAAATAAAATGACCGGCTTGGTGCAGGATGCTATGGCCAGTCGTTTATTTTCTGGCTCATCGGAAATCCAAAAAAACATGATTGCCGCTTTAATGGGCACTGGCTCTGGCTATAGAAGCAAAGCATAATAGATGCTTTGCAAATTTATTACATTCCTCATAAGTTAATAGGCTCGTCATTCTCGAAGTCTCTTATCGGGAATCCATGGTTGGCCTATAGTTTCCAGCTAAAAAATGACTGACTGTTAATACACAACCTTTTCGGTATTTACTTTATGTTTCTACGCGCCCTTTTAGCTTTCTTAATGGTTCCTGTTGTCGTCACGGGGATTGTACCTTTTATGCTCTCACTCTATGACCCTTACAAAGGACAAGGCAATCTATCAGGACTAATCATTCTTGCCATTGGCTTAATGATATTACTATGGTGTGTACGTGACTTTTATATCTCTGGAAAAGGCACCTTAGCGCCTTGGGACCCACCTAAACACCTAGTTACCGTTGGCTTGTACAGATACGTTCGAAACCCCATGTATGTCGGGGTTTTCTTTATTCTATTAGGCTGGGCAATCAGCACAGCATCACCGCTTATTTCCGGCTTTACCATTTTCTTATTTACCGCATTTTACTTTAGAGTAAAAACGCATGAAGAGCCTTGGGCAGAAGAGATGTTTGGTACTGAATGGGAAAAATATAAGAATAATGTGCCTAGATGGCTGCCGCAAACTAAAGCTTATTATCCAACGAATAAATAATCAGCCGTAGGGGACTTCAGTCCGCTGGGTACGCTCTATGCAGATTTTTAGCGGACTGAAGTCCGCCCTACCCAAGTATTCTACAACTTCAAACCCTCAATAACCCCACGTTTTTGTTGCTCATGCTGTTCAGAAAAACGCTCCCACACGCCCGCCTCATGCGCTAACTGCTTAAAATTCTCTGAACGGTTAGTCATTTCGGAAGCCACTAACATCAACTCTAATTCTAATGGCGGCATAGCTTTCATTAAGGACTTAACCAAACCTCGGTTCACACCATTCACACCAAAATCGCCCAAGGATAAAGCGCGAGAAAAACCATAAAACTGCTGTATTCGGCTTTCACATAACTGCGCATAACGCGCACTTTTAGCCGTATTTTTTAAAGACTCTGAAATAGCTAAAGATGCCACTGCTGCATTATAAAAGGCATTCTGAATACCATGTGAAAAAACCGGATCAACAAAGCCCGCAGCATCGCCAATACAATAATAATTTTCCTTACACGTTTGCGTTGCATAATAAGAATAATCAGGACGATATTGTAGCGAGCCTTCAATAATTTGTGCATCGTGTAACAAATCTTTTAAATGCGGTAAACGCGCGCAGCTTTGCTTAAAATAAGTTTCACGTTGTTGCCTATCCATGCCTTTCATTTTATCGGGGTGAACAATCAAACCAACGCTAGTTTTCTCACGTAAGACTATATGCCAAAGCCAACCATCCTCATGAGACATAACAAAAGTCACTGGAGCTACTTTTGTTAACTCTGGATAGGAATGACTCTGACGATCCCCCCCCGCATAGCGAGAGTTTTTAAAATACCCCCATAACGACATAAAATTCATCTCAGAACTAATGTTATGCCGCGTCTCCAATTGATGTGCTAATAAAGAACTGTGACCACTAGCATCAATCACAAACCGGCATTGAATAGTTCCTGTTACATTCGATGCGCCACGCGTATCAATATAAGAAACAACAGGTTCGGCTATCGATAAATCCACTTTTTTAACGGCTACGCGATTAAAAACTAACGCGCCTTGCAGCTTAGAATGCTCTAATAAAAGATTATCGAAAATATCTCGTTCTACATGTAAGCCAGGGCGCGTATAACCATAGTCAGAAAATGAAATTTGATGAACTTTTCCATCCCATACTGTAATGCCGCCTGCTTTACTCAGAAAACCTTCCTGCTGAATTTTCTCAGAAACGCCTAGTTGGTCAGTAAATTTCCAAAAATGAGGTATTAGGCTTTCACCCACTTGATTACGTGGAAACTCAGCACGCTCAAGTAATACCACATCCACACCGATTTTAGCTAAGTGTGTTGCAGCGCTACTTCCCGCTGGCCCTCCGCCAATAACCAGTACGGTGCATTTTTTAGGGATTATTTGTTGCATTATTTATCAGTATTTTACTGCTGTTAATCTTGAATACGGCTAACCTTGTCATTCTCAAAATGAACAATAAAAGTATTAAAACGCGAACTCCAATAAGTCCATTCATTTGAGTCTAAAGATGGAGTTCGAACTATTGGCGGATAACCAATAGCAAGTTTCACTGCCGCCCTAGACATTCCTTTGGCTACAGTTCCTTTTTTAATATTGTCACGTTCAAGACGATTGAAACGAGATAAATTCACCTCTTGTTTTGCAAAAAGTTTAGCAAAGGTTTGATATACATCATCCCCTGTATGCTTGGTAACACCCTTAACTAATAACTCTGTATTCGTCTGGGGCAGCTTAACTTTAATTGCATTAGACCCAATTTCTAATAATTCGACCGGTGTATTAATAGCTAGCAAAGTACCTCGACGATAATTGGTCGTACGGTAAACACCTTTTTCGTACATCATCGTCATTTGTGTATAGTAAGTTTCCCCCAGCTGTACACCTGCTGGTAATTGCTCTGGTTTAGACTCCATCGTCTGACATGCAGTTAAACTAAACAACAGCGATAACATTATTACTTTTAATATACGCAACATAACTACCTCAATTCTATTTTAATAAAAAATAAACTATAAAATCTTAGCGCACTTACATATCACCTAAAGTCGCTTTATCCACAGGATTTTTCAACCACAAGGCAATATCTTTGCCTAAAGTTTTAGTACAACGCCCTAATAATGCACAAGTTCCTTTATAACCACCCATAAACCCACCCATAGAGGCTCGACTAGCCTTAAATGAAACTGTTCCCTTACCTTTTCTTATTAAAGAGCCTTTAACAGTCACCCACTGACCACCACGCCCAGCCCAAACATTTTTCTTATACTGAGGAAGATCAACAACCTCTATTGTTAAAAAATCTGCCTTACTAGATTGTTTAGCTTGTAAATTAATAGCCGCATATTGACCATTACCATAGCTTTGAATAAAAGCTGGTAATTTGGTTAATAACTGGCACTCATTACGCACAGCTTCCCTGACCTCTAAACCTTTAGTAAATATTACGGGCGCAATATTTAAAGTTCCCGTACCTGATGAGCTGGCAAGCTCTTCAGGTTCTGGTGTTTCGCTCGCTTTATTTCCTGCACAAGCAACGATAAATAACATCAAAAACAACGGTAATAACTTAAAAAAGTTCATCATATTCTCCAATAAATTAATTTTTTCTACTTCTACCTGATAACAATCCCTGTTGAAAACCATTTTCCTCCTTCCATAAATCACCCGCTAATAGAGCGACTATTTCTTGTTTTATTTTTAGCTGTCGATCCGATTCAAAAAAAAGGTTTTCCACCAAATTGGAACAATAAAATCGCTCAATCAAACGGTGCATCGTTTTAAAACCTTTTTGATAAAATTCATCACCGACTTGCTGTAACTCGGGATCAGCTTCCGTTCCTTGCATTAACCCATGATGTAATTGGTCAGCAACAAATTCTGCTGTCTTTACTGCGAAGAAAAATCCTGATGAAAATACCGGGTCAAGAAAACCAGCCGCATCACCACAACAAGCAAAACGCTGACCGTAACGCTGGCTGTTTCGGTAACTAAAGTCGGCTTCTATACGTACTTCAGATAAAACCTCTGACTCTTGCAAAAGCTCACTCATATAAGGAGAGGCTTGAATATAACGTTCAAAAAGTGCATCTTGCTTTAAATTTTCTGGCACTTCTTTCTGCACAACTAAACCAACGCTCAAACGTCCATTCGTTAAAGGAATACACCAGATCCAGCCTATATCAGACAACAAAACCTTTATATTACCGTGAGCAAAAAGTGCTTCTGACTCAAGCGAATTAGCGAGTTTATAGTGTTTATATAGTGCGAACTTACCTAGGTTATTAATCTTATTAATACTTTTGAATGTTTTCCCCATTAAGGCATCACGCCCTGTGGCATCAATAAAATAACGACCTTGATATAAGCCTTTATCCGTTTTGACTTGTACCTCATTCGCCGTGCATTGCACACTGCTAACCTGCTCTTGTTGATGCGCAACTACGCCATGAGCAAGCGCATTATCAAATAAACGCTTATCAAACACCGATCGTTCAACCTGAAAAGTACGGTACTCCCCCTGAAAAGGAAAATAAGTACGCCGACCTGAGACTTCATCAATAAACTCAGCACCGCCCTTTTTTAAATTCCCGTGCGCCCAATCAATACCCAAGCGCTTCATTACTGGCTCAGACATCGGTAACATAGACTCACCGATATGAAAACGAGGATGCTCATCACGCTCAATCAATAACACGCTGTGCCCATACTGCGCTAATAAAGTTGCCGCTGTAGTTCCTGCAGGTCCACCACCAGCAATAATGACATCATACTGATTACTTTCCATGCTCAAACTCTCTTGTACTGACACAACTACTCCAAATAGGCGCATTAATATTCAAAGGAACTGTTTCTTGTGTTTCTTGCTGTAAAGCCATTAATAAAGGAATAACTGCAGCTGCTGGAGCCGATTCCGTTAACATCAACCACTCAAGTGGAAAGCTTTGCTCAGCCTGTTCACTTACCTGTGGCAAGCTGATCGAACCTATTGCCTGCTCCGCGTCAGTGCTTAATACAAAAGCGCAAGCAAACGCAGCTAGCCCTATAGGAGGCGCTAAATACTGCGGCCATAATTCATCATAGCAAACCAGTAAACGCTCGCCACTACCTTGCTGTTGCAATTGCGACCAGACCTCAATCAATCCCATGGCAAAAGTATCATCTGCAGCTGCAATCGCAGTACTTGGTTCTTGGCATTTATTTAAAATCGCCCAATACCCTGCCGTTGTATTATGGACAGAATTATGAAATTGAGTCGGAGACAGTAATTCATTTTCATCAGGCAATAAACGACATAGTGCATCAGTAACCTGTATTTCACCCCCTAATGAGGCAAAAACCGAAGCAAGGTGCTGGCTATCAATATTTGCTTGTGTACAAGCTAGTTTAGCTGCAGTAATGGCCATACGCGTAGTCATACTCGTGCGCCTACGCATTGCAGCAGGGATTAGACTTTTATCAATATCACTTCCACTCAAGCCAAAAGGGTCTAATAAATCAGCTTCTGGGCAACAAATAGCATAAGATTTTATAAATAATTGTTTCATCATAGCGCCACTATCACACTGGCATTATTGCCACCAAAACCAAAAGAATTACTCATCGCAATTTGCATGTTTTTCTTACTCAATGGTGTTTTAATCACCTGACACTGACACTCGTCTTCCATCTCCTGCAAGCCATGTGTACCTGGAATAAACTGGTGTTTCAAGGCTAGTAAAGCAATAATCGTTTCCAATGCACCCGCAGCACCTAATGTATGCCCGGTAATACCTTTCGTTCCGCTACAAGGCACAGCATCAGCAAAAACGCTAAAAACCGCTCTACTTTCCATGCGATCATTTATTTTCGTTGCCGTTGCATGCAGATTTAAATAATCAATCGATTTAGCCTGTAAACCTGCCAGTTGCAAGGCATTGCGCATCGCTAAAGCCGCCCCCTCGCCTTCTGGATGCGGCGTGCTCATATGATGCGCGTCCGACGATTCACCGACTGACAAGACTTTCATTTTGCCAGCATTATCCGCATGACATTTCTCTAATAACATGAGTCCTGCTGCTTCACCTATGCTAATGCCTTGTCTGTTTTTATCCATCGGCGTGCAAGGCTGGTTAGCGACTAATTCTAAACTACGAAAACCACGCAAAGTTAAGCGGCATAAAGTATCCACACCACCAACTAATACCGCATCACAGATACCTGAATTAATCAGTCGCTGTCCTGCCGCAATCGCTTTTGCGCCTGAAGAACAAGCCGTGGAGATAGCAAAACAAACCCCCGTTAAACCCAGCTCTAATTGCACAAATCGGCCTGTAGCCTGATAAGCGTGTTCAGTCACAAAATGAAAATCATCGGGCATTTTACCGATTTCCAACAAAACGCCATAAGCGTCTTCCGTTTCATAAAGCCCCGAAGTGCTAGTGCCGATAATAACGCCTATTCGATGCGCGCCATATTTTTCTTTTGCCACTTCAACCCCTGCGCGCACGCCGCCTTGTTCATCATTTAATGCGGTCAAAGCCACTTGGGCATTACGGCAGTTATAATCAGCAAGTTGTTCACGAATACTTAGTAAAGGCTGTTTAATTTCACCTACATAAGCAGGGAACGGTACGTTAAAGAGCGATAATGGCGCAAGTTCAGAGTGATTTTCAGCCAATGATTGATACAAGGCTTCACTACCCAAGCCACTAGCACTTAAAGCTGAATAGGCGGTTATTGCAACGGGGGTTATTAAAGTTTGATTATTTTCCATAATTTTCTATCGCCTACCTAAAAGGTAGATTATTTATACACATCACCGCGACTACCAATAGTCAACAAGTAAATAATGAGTTGATTCTGTTCAATTTGATAAATTATTCTCAACGCCCCTACGCTTAAACGATACATATTTTCGACCCCTTGCATCATTTTAATATCTAGCTGAGGATGATTAACTGGGTTGTCTTGCAACAAATCAATTTTATCGGTAATACGCTGCTGAATTTCACTAGGTCCAACTTTAAATTGCAATGACCGACTTATGAAGCTTTAATTGATACTTCATTATAAATGAGGACTTTATTTCATCCCAGTTATCAAATTCTGAGTCATCGCCTTCCTTTATTTTTCCTATCAATTCTGAAATATGACTTATCTCCGCATTACTTAGCTCTTCTTCTGTGATTAAATGGCATTACTCTTTAGGCAATAAAGATAAGAAATCAATGACTTTCTGATAAGTATTATCAGAAACTTCTAGTTGTATATTTTTCATAATCCAATCCATATACTCACGCGCTGCATCACCGCAGTTGGTGTCGGGGGGGGGGGGCTTATATGAAATTGAGGCTAAAAGCCCCTCCCACAAATATTCTTATAATCAAAGGAGCTAAAAATAGCAGCATTATACCTCGCCCCATCACTCACCTTGCTCGCGCAAAAAATCTTGGTTATCACCTACATTAGGCATAGACTGCAAATCTTCTGTAAAACTTCTTTTTCTTGATCTCTTTAACTCCGATTTCAGTATTTTACTGATGCTCATCTTCCGCACTAATACCGTATTTACCAGCCCGTGCTTTAAGAGCATTTACAATATTTTTATCAGTATTACGAACAAGGAAATTAGCCATATATCGCCATAGAGAAACTTTAAAATGATAAAGCTATTTAGGCCTAATCAATACCGGACACAATAAAAAACCTAAAACTACACCACAGCTCACGACTTTAGCCAAAGTCTGTAACATCGATGTTTGTGCAAAAATTAAACAGCCGAAAACTAGAGCGCTGGTTAACATGGATGCCGCCATCGCTTGATAGGTTAAGACTAAATGTCCACTGCGGTTTTCCTGATAAAAGATGCCATAATCCACACATATCGCGACAGCTAATAAAAAGCCAACTAAATGCAAAAAGCTAATCGCTTCGCCCGTCCATGCCCACAAGGCTAAAATTAATAAGGCGGCTAAAAAAGCGGGAGATAAAGTCTGTAGCGTCAGTAAAACACTTTTATAGCGCAGCCATAACAAAAAGGCGATTAAAGCCAAACCTGCTAATAAAGTGACTTGTGCCCTTTGCTGATAATCCACCGCCATACGGTTGAGCATATCGCGTTGACTAAAGTAGTGCACATGCGGCATGTCAACTAAGGCGGCCTGTAAAGCCTCTGGCTGATGTGCAGTCAGCCAGATAATCAATAAATTCTGCTGGTCAGATAACACCAACTGGTTACTCAACAGCTTAGCCACAGGCGACTGTAAGACTTGCTGAACCGTCAAAATTTCGCTCTGTGTATAGTCCAACTCACCTAAGCGTTGCACCGACAAACCTTGCACTTGCAAGGCATTACGCCAAAAGTCGCGCTGTTTCTGTGTTAAAGCAGACAATAAAGTTTGCTGATTTTTTAATTGCTGTTGTTGCGATAACACCCAAGGGTACAACCCAAAGTAATCCTCTAAACCACCCTCTTGCTTTACTTTATCTAAACGTAAATACACTTGCTCGGCACGCTGCAAGATTACTTCAAGAGAATCACCGCTAACTAATACAAAGCGTCCTGGCTCCATACTAACGAGGCGCTCGCGAATTTTTTTATCTTGTACTTTCAGATAATCCAACTCGGGGGTTAATTGCTGTAAATCTTGCATCCATTGCAAACGATCTAATTGTACGATACCCGCCACCGATAGCACTAACACAGCACTGATCAAGCCCCGTCGATAACGTTGGCAAAACGCCGGCCAAAAAGCAATAAAGCGAAACGGCGCGACGACTTTAGCATCTGCCTTCATTAATTTTGGAAATAAATAACGCGTTAATAACAGCGAAACGATAATACCTGTGCCAGTATAAACTGCCACTTGTTGAAACCCAGGGTAGCCAGATAAGCCTAGAGCAACATACCCAATTAAAGTAGTTAATGCGCCCATCAGTAAACTAGGAAAAATCTTTTTGATGAGTGTTAATCGTTGCTCTAGCTCCATTCCTTGCGCGTGCACCAAGACATGAATCGGGTAATCAATACACACGCCAATCAAGGTTGATCCAATGGCAATGGTCATACCATGCACTGAGCCAAAGATAAAATTAGTGATGATAACAGCCACCGCCATAACGGTCATCAGCAAGGAGAAAACCCAGAACATCACTCGAAATGAGCGAAAAATAAACAAGAATAATAAAGTGAGCGCGACCGT
>JAUVAA010000199.1 GCA_030591965.1 bacterium | reverse complement strand
GCGCCATGTATACCAAGTGCCTGCAGGTAAGTCATGAACAAGAACATGCCATGAATAAAATGTTTTATTGCTGGCCGCCGTTAAAGGGATTACCTGAAAGGGTTCTTGATG
The DNA here is from genome assembly GCA_030591965.1 of bacterium. Taxonomy (GTDB): domain Bacteria; phylum Pseudomonadota; class Gammaproteobacteria; order Methylococcales; family Methylomonadaceae; genus Methyloprofundus. The sequence continues at coordinate 5,111 of JAUVAA010000199.1, read as the reverse complement.
AGTAGAACTGGAAAATAGTAGAAGCTCTACAGCTGTCGCATGACGACTAAAAATGGAGAAATTAACGTCATTAAGTTTAAATCGCACGCCGATAGGGTACGGCGATCCGGGAGAAACTTCATATAGTGTATTCATGGATATTGATTCCATTTTTAGATCGATTATTAACTTTGAGACAAAAAAACCTGTTCGCCCACCCTTAACTCAAAAGTTAAGCCCAGAAAAATACAGTATTCAATATCAAAAAATAGCCACAATTTTAAATTAGCCAACTAGACTAACATTGCATAAGGAATTACGTCTATATTTTCATTTTAAATATGAGTATTACCACTCATATTTAGGCTCTACCATTTGTTACAGACTGATTATTTAGCTGCAAATTTAGTGGCAACTTATGATTAACTTTGACTATAAAAAACGGTTATTGATAACAACTTCATCTTTAGCCAATTGACCTGCTCGTGGATTAGCGGCTTGCCCCCCCTTACCAACCGCTAAACAAAGCGCAATAACATGACCTTGTGGCAAATTAATTAATTGTCCTACTTGATCAAAATCAAAACCATCCATCGGGCAAGAGTCGTAGCCCATCTCTTTAGCAGCTAGCATTAAAGTTTGCGCGGCAATGCCACAAGAGCGCATCACCTCATCTCTTTGTACTTGGTCTTTGCCACGATAATATTGATCAATCGCCGGTACGATAAAATCTTGCACCGCCTGATCAGCATTTGCCCAATAGCGCTCAGGCTGTTTTTCCCAAGCTTTTAAATCAGCACAGATCACTATAAATAAAGAGGCATCCGTCACTTGCGCCTGATCCCAAGCTGCTGTTCTAATTTGTTTTCTTAACTCAGGCTCAGTAATACTGACAAAACGCCAGTGCTGAATATTAAACGCCGTCGGTGAAAACATTGCTAAAGAAAATAGTTCATTGATTTCAGCCTCTGTCATCTGATGACTTGCATCATAATATTTGACTGCTCTACGAGCCTGTATTGCTTCTAAAGTATTCATAGCTTTCCTTATACAATTATTGTTTCACTACTAATCATCTCGACCTTTAATTAAGGTGATTAAAGTCATCAACTGTTAATATTTTATACACTTCATAAGCAGGTTCCTGATAGGGGTGTGCGAGTAATAATGCGCTCACTACTGACTTAATCAACTTTTCAGCACACACCATTTCCACTTTATATTCAGCAAGTCGGGTGATTTCACCCCTATTACCTAAAAAAGGCTGACTGCCTTGTAAAGGTTTAAATTGCCCTGCGCCTAAAGTCTGCCAAGAGCAATGATCATAATCCCCTATTTTTCCTGCGCCTTGGGCAAACAAAGCCTCTTTTACAGCCTCAACATGAGTCTCGGGCACGAAAAAACATACTTTATACATAACACACACCTGAACAGTCAAAAAACAAAATCTTCTCGCATAATTTTACTACACCCAAAGTATTAATAACGGGAGAATTATTAGTACAGTAGCGATTAATCGTATAATAACTAAACAAAAGACATATCAAGGAACGTTCGGGCCATGAAAGAAGCAGAACAAACTACCATTAAAGATATTGTACAGACACAATTACTCATCTGCGCACCTACCGATAGCATCTTAACGGCAACACGCAAAATGGCAGCACAGCGCTGTAGCTCTATTCTGATACTCGATAACGATCAAGTGCTTGGCATCTGGACCGAAAAAGATGCGCTAAAACATGATTTTTCTAAAATGAAAAGCAGCCAAACAGCCATTTCAGAAGTCATGAGCTCGCCAGTTAAGGCAGTGCCCGATACGCTGTCTCTTGAAGAAGTTTCCAGTGAATTTCGCAAGGATGGTTTTCGCCATTATCTAGTCGAAGATGCCCTGGGTCAGCGCCTAGGGATTATTTCTCAAACCGATGTCGTTCTAAAATACAGCCTAGAATATTATTTAGTACCGCGTAACATTAGCAGCGTTATCCTAGCTGGCATTCCCATTCTAGATTTTGATCACCCACTTGCAGATGCCATCATCTCTAATGCGCGAGCACAGAGTAGACGCCTTAATTATTAACTTCCCTAATCATGAACAAGGCATTATCACCGAGCGCGATATTATCAAAGCCATCGCTGCCGATGATGATAACCCACAAGTCATCCAATATGCGACTAAAGGTCTAATTACTATTAATGAACACCAAAGCCTTTATAAAGCCAAGCAGTTAATGCTCGAACGCAAGATCCGTCACTTAGGTGTCGTTGATAACAATCAACAATTAATTAGCATCATCAACTTAGATCGTATTTTAGAAGGTATGCTGAATAGTTATTTAGAAGAACTAAGGCATGTCGTTGTGGAGCAGAAAACAGCATTACAGCAATCATCTGCGCATTTACACCTTGCTCACAAAGTGATTACCTCAACGCTTGAAGGCATTACTATTACGGATGCGAATGGTTTAATTCAATCTTGCAATCCTGCTTTCACTCGAATTACTGGTTACACCGAACTAGAAGTACTAGGTAAAAACCCTTCCATACTCAAGTCAGGACGACATGAACAAAACTTTTATGCTGCAATGTGGCAAGTTATAAAAGAACAAGGTAATTGGCAAGGTGAAGTTTGGAACCGTAAGAAAAATGGCGACATCTATCCGCAATTTTTAAGTATTTCAGCGATTAGAGACGAAAACAGCAATGAAATTACTCATTATTCGGGAATTTTCAATGATATTAGCCAAGCAAAATCCAATCAGGAAAAAATTCACCAGCTTGCTTATTATGATCCTTTAACTGGCTTAGCTAATCGGCGTTTATTTTTTGACCGCCTAGAACAGCAAATAGCCACATCAATTCGCCATAAAAATCTTTTTGCCTTAATTTACCTCGATTTAGATAAATTCAAACCGATCAATGACACTTATGGCCATGCAGCAGGGGATTTTTTATTAGTACAGACGGCCAAACGCTTACACTCAGTGCTGCGCGAGGCAGATACTATTGCGCGCATTGGTGGTGATGAATTTGTGGTGATTTTAACCGACTTAGATAGCGAAACTGAACAATCAAAACAACAAATATCACAAGTTAAGGAGAAAATTGAGACGCTGCTCTCACTTCCTTGCTCTTTTGAAATGCATGAACTTGCTGTTTCAGTTAGTATAGGCATCGCCCTTTTTAATGGATCTAATGGTAATGCTGAAGATCTACTTAAGCAGACAGATAACGCCATGTACCGTGTTAAAGCAATGCGCTTGCAAACTAACTGAAGGGGTGAGCAACCCTCCTTCTTAAAGAGAAATTTCTGCGCTTTGATTCAAGGCTATTATTGCTCTAAACCGTTACCTGAAAGTGAGTTTTTAAGTTTATTGGACTTACCTGATTAGACTACCCTATTTAAGTTGGAAAATATTTATTTAATATTTTCCTTCAAGCCCGTATGCAGCTTGCGGAATACGAGAAATCGGGGCATTGAAACCCAGTTTTACTTTCTATGTAACTGCTGTAATAAAAACTCAGGGATTCTTCGTTCTAGCCAATAATCAGGCTGCCACGGATTATTACCGGCAATAAACCCCACATGCCCACCGGCTTTGCTTATTTCTAAGCTAACTGATGCAGATAACTCGGTCAATTCAGGAATGACCTCCGGCGTCATAAACGGGTCATCTGCTGCTTGAATTAATAAAGTCGGTACGGCAATCATTTGTAAAAACTGCCGCGAACTGGAGCGCTGATAATAGTCTTCTACATTAGCGAAATCATACAAAGAAGCAATCACTCGATCATCATATTGCCAAAACGATTTAATCTTCTCCAAATCGCCTATTTGCCTTAATAACTCAGCTTCCTCAGTTTTCCCTAAAGACTCTAAATGAACCTGCTTTAAACGCACATAATCTTTTAATTCACGTAATAAACTAGCACGATAAATTTTAGAAAAACCACTATCTAGCTTACTCGCACAAGCACTTAGAACCAAAGGCACAGAAACCGCTGTTGCCGCGAACAACTGAAGATTAGCCCCCTGCTCGCCTAACCATTTCAACAATACATTGCCACCCAAAGAAAAACCCACTGCTGCCATTGGTGTTTTTGGTTCACGCGCACGTAAAGTGCGATAGAGAAAACCTATATCCCCAGTTTCACCGGAATGATAACATCGCGATGAGTCATTATATTCTCCGCTACATCCTCTAAAATTCAACGCTGCACTACGTAACCCTTGATCTAATAAAGCCTGCTGCAAACCTTTGATATAACCTGACTGCGAACTCCCCGTCAAACCATGCAATAAAATCACCAAAGGTTGATTACCTTCGCCACAAAAGTCTATATCAATAAAATCCTTGTCTTCAGTAATTAGCCGCTCGCGTTTTATAGTAGGCTCTGGTGGTTTACGCAATAAAGAGGGGTAAATCGTTTGTAAGTGTGAGTTATTTAACCACCAGGCTGGCTTAAATGTGGATTGTATTTGCATGAATGCGTTTGACCTTAAATTCAATGATATTTTATCTCGTTATCTCGCGCCCAAATTCTATCTGGGAACATCCACAAGGGCGGGCTTCAGTCCGCCCTACACATATGATTAACGTCCCGGCTTAAAATAGTTCACTTTAACAATTCTTGCACTTCCTTCTCTATAAATACTCTAACAGGATAATCAAAATCACAAGAGGTATAAGGCATAGAAACTGTGTACTGCTGTAATTTACCTGTGACTTGCTGTTGTTCATATTCATTCAATGATTGAAAACCACGCCCATAACGCCAGCCATAGCCCCAGCGATACCAAACAGGAAATACCGGTGATCCACCCAGTGTTACACCATAATACATCGTATCTGCGAGCAATTTATTATCCGTTTTTTGTAATACACATTGGCGCAAAACTTCATCTGCTTGTTTTTTCTGCTGGCGGCTTCCACCCTGCCAATAAGCGATATCGTGAGTAATACAACAGTCGCACCACAAATCTTGCTGAGTTAAAGTACCATCAGGGAATTGCGAGCAACCATCACTACTAAAATCAGCCAACTCTGCCGCACCTACACATTTGATCGATAAACATAAGCTAATCAAACTATAGGCTAAGCAGTGGTTCAACATATTAATTCCAGTTTTTC
>JAUVAA010000147.1 GCA_030591965.1 bacterium | reverse complement strand
TCTGCTGACGGTGAAGGAACCATTGTTAATGATTTGAAAATAGAAGAATTCAGTCTAGAGCGTATGCAAGAAACTGAGCAGGAATTAAAGGAAGAGCGGCTTGCTGTGCAACATTTGTTATAGAGCCGTCTTGTGCTAGCGCATAAAAGGCGGTTTTAACCGCCTTTTTAATAATAAGGTGAACTACATTAGAGTTAATAGCTCATCTAAAATATTACCATTGCTCACCAAAATTTGCTTAGGATAAATACCTGGATTACCTTTGAAATCAGTCGTAGTTCCGCCCGCTTCTTGGACAATTAAAGAGCCAGCAGCAATATCGTATAAATTTAGCTCTTGTTCCCAGAAAGCGTCTAGCTGGCCATCTGCCACTAAACATAAATCCATAGCGGCAGAGCCTAAACGGCGTTGCCCAGTGGTTTTTTGTGCAATACGACAAAAACGCTCTAGGTTATTGTCTTCTAGGTAAGAGCGTAAACAAGCAAAGCCAGTGCCGATCATCGAATTTCCTAAATCGGTTTCATTGGAGACTTTGATTTTCTTGCCATTTTTAAATGCACCTTTGCCTTTTTCGGCGCAGTAATAATCGTTTAAAGCGGGTGCGAAAACTACACCTACAATCAATTCCTGATCAATTTCCAAAGCGACACTAATGGACCAGTAGTATTGGCCCTTAGAGAAGGAGTGTGTCCCGTCGATGGGGTCAACAATCCAGCGGTTAGTTTGATTTTTACTTTGTCCACTTTCTTCACCCCAAAAACCATACTCTGGGTAGTGTTTGCCTAGTTCCGCTTGTAGGAATTTTTCTACTGCAACATCTGCGGTAGTGACAAAATCCCGTGGACTTTTTTGGGAGATTTCTAGGTTTTGTAAATCATTGAAGTGGCTTAAGGCAATGTCGCCCGCCTTACGGATAATAATTTCTAAGGTGCTTAGTGATACGGACATGAATACAACTCGTGAAATGAAAAGAATAGAAGCAATAGTATAACAATAACTTGAAATGGCTTGTGCAGGCATTTTATGTGCGTGTTGTGGCTAAAATCTTGAACGCTAAAATGATTTCATATATAGTTGATCCACAATACTTTCCTGTCGTAATGGATTACCTAAGACAAATAATAATTAATGATGACTTGAATGTCGTCTAGAAGAGAGGCTTTTGATGAGTGGATTGAGTGCAGAGAGTTTAGGTCTAAAAAGTATAGCTAAGGTATACCATAACCTAAGTCATGATGAATTATTTGAGCATGAGCTAAATAATAAGGAAGGCAAGGTAGCTAGTAGTGGTGCCATGATGATTGATACGGGGAAATTTACTGGTCGATCACCGAAAGACAAATACTTTGTAGAGCAATCCCCATCACAAGATAATTTGGCTTGGGGAAAGATTAATAAGCCTGTTTCCGCTGAAATTTTTGATGAACTGTATGCCGATGTTGTTGATTACTTGTCAGACAAAGATATTTATGTGACTGACGGTTATGCTGGCGCATGTGAGAAGACACGCAAGTCAGTACGTTTTATTACTGAATTTGCTTGGCAGTCTCATTTTGTAAAAAATATGTTTATTCGCCCTGAATCCAGCGATTTAGAGAGTTTTGCACCTGACTTCCGTGTTTATAACGCCAGTCATATGAATAATGAAAAATGGGATAAGCATGGTCTTAATTCTGAAGTCTTTGTTATTTTTAATATAGAAAAAAATATCGCCATTATTGGTGGTACTTGGTACGGTGGAGAGATGAAGAAAGGCATCTTTACCATGATGAATTACTGGTTGCCATTGGAAGGTATATTATCAATGCATTGTAGTGCAAATGTCGGTAAAGACGGTGACGTTGCTTTATTCTTTGGTCTTTCAGGTACAGGTAAAACAACGCTTTCAACCGATGCTGCACGCGAATTAATTGGTGATGATGAGCATGGCTGGGATGATGAGGGTGTATTTAATTTTGAGGGTGGTTGTTATGCAAAAACAATCGATCTTTCGGCCGAAAACGAGCCTGAAATTCATGGTGCGATTAAACACGGTGCATTATTAGAAAATGTCGTTGCTGATGATGATGGTATCGTCGATTTTACTGATAAATCTAAAACAGAAAATACTCGCGTTTCTTATCCGATTGACCATATAGAAAATCATAGAGCCAGCTTGCAAGCGGGTATGCCGCGTAATATTATCTTTTTAAGTTGTGATGCTTTTGGTGTTTTACCTCCGGTTTCTAAGTTAACCAAAGAGCAAGCAATGTATTATTTCTTGTCAGGGTATACAGCAAAAGTAGCCGGTACAGAGCGTGGAATTACTGAACCAGTCACTGCTTTTTCTGCCTGTTTTGGTGAAGCATTCTTACCATTGCACCCAACCGTTTACGCCAAGTTATTAGGTGAGAAACTGGAAAAGCATGGTGTTAATGCTTATTTAGTCAATACCGGCTGGGTTGGTGGCGGTTATGGTGTTGGTAAACGTATGAGTATTAAAGGTACGCGTGCTTGTATTAATGCGATTTTAGATGGCAGTATTAATGATTCTGAATTTGAAACAGTGCCTTTCTTTCAGTTACATACACCTAAAACTTTAGCGGGTGTTGAGACAAGTTTATTGAATCCGCGTAATGCTTGGGAAGATAAAGCGAGTTATGATGCAACTGCAGCAAATTTAGCCGGCCTATTTATCAAGAACTTTAAAAAATATACTGATAGTAGTAATGGCTTTGATTTTACTAAAGCAGGGCCGCAGTTATAAATTAAGCTATTTTTGATAGTGCAACAAGGAAAGGGAGATCTGACGAAAGTTGGCTCTCCCTTTTTTGTTGCTGCTAATGAATTCAATAGACGAATTCATTAGCAGTTGTTATAGTTTTGAGCATAAGATTTTTTGAGTACTAATATTTTTACATTTAACTTTTGGAGAGAGATTTATGGCGATTAAAATTGCAATTAATGGTTACGGGCGTATCGGTCGTTGTGTAGTACGTGCAATCTATGAAGCTAACCGTAAAGGCGAAGTAGAAGTTGTAGCGATTAATGACTTGGGTGATACCGCAACCAATGCGCATTTAACGCAATATGATTCAGTGCATGGAAAATTTCCTTTTGAAGTCACTATGGATGGTGACTACATGATCATTGATGGCGATAGAATCCGCGTACTAGCAGAAAGAGATCCATCAAAACTGCCATGGGCTGAATTAGGTGTTGATGTGGTTCATGAGTGTACGGGTTTTTTTGCCACTAAAGAAAAAGCTTCAGCACATTTATCTGCCGGTGCTAAAAAAGTAATTATTTCTGCTCCTGGTGGAAGCGATGTTGATGCAACTATTGTTTATGGTGTAAATCATGACATCTTAAAAGCATCGGATACGGTTATTTCTAATGCCTCTTGTACAACCAATTGTCTTGCGCCTTTAGTTAAACCTTTATTGGATGGTATTGGCATTGAAACGGGTTTAATGACCACGATTCATTCATATACTAATGATCAAGTATTAACTGATGTTTATCATAAAGATTTACGTCGTGCGCGTTCTGCGACTCAGTCAATGATTCCTACTAAAACAGGGGCTGCAGCCGCTATTGGTTTGGTTTTACCTGAGTTAGTCGGTAAGTTTGACGGCTTTGCCATGCGTGTACCTACGATTAATGTGTCGGTAGTTGATTTGACTTTTGTTACATCACGCCCAACGTCTAAAGAAGAGATTGATGGCTTGTTAAAGGCTGCATCTGAAGGCCCATTAAAAGGTGTTTTAGGGTTTAATGATAAGCCTTTGGTGTCTATGGATTTTAATCATGATCCAGCGTCTTCAACCTATGAATCTAGCTTTACTAAAGTAACCGGTGGTGTTTTGGTTAAAGTATTGTCTTGGTACGATAATGAGTGGGGCTTTTCCAACCGTATGTTAGATACGACGGTTGCTTTGATGAATGCTAAATAGTTAGCAGCTTATATTTTTACTTGGAGCGCAGGTATAGTTAGCTATATCTGCGCTTTTGTTTATGCAGTCACCTGATTATTGGAATTCCTCTATGCGTGTTTTAAAAAGAACTAAAATTGTAGCGACCTTGGGTCCTGCTACAGACGACCTTGAAGTATTGGAGAAATTATTTTGGGCTGGTGTTGATGTCGTGCGTTTGAATTTTTCTCATGGTTCTGCTCAAGATCATATTGATCGCGCTAATAATGTTCGCGCTGTCATTGCTAAGACGGGTTATCGCGTAGGGATTTTGGCTGATTTACAAGGGCCAAAAATTCGTATTGCTCGCTTTGCTAATGATAAAGTTTGGCTAAATGAAGGTCAGGAATTTGCTTTAGATATTAATTTAGGTGAAAACGAAGGTGATCATGGGCAAGTCGGCATTACTTATGAACCTTTAGCTAATGAAGTGGGTGAAGGTAGTCGTTTGCTGCTTGATGATGGGCGCATTGTTTTAGATGTGGTTAATGTTGAGCGTGGTCGAGTGAATTGTGTGGTCGCGGTTGGCGGTCAATTATCTAATAATAAAGGTATTAATTTATTAGGCGGCGGCTTATCTGCTACGGCATTAACAGAAAAAGATATCGAAGATATACAAACGGTTGCGGCTATTAATGCAGATTTCGTAGCGATTTCTTTTCCGCGATCTGCTGACGATATGAACTATGCGCGTAAGCTTTTAAATGAGGCGGGTTGTTATGCGAGTTTAGTCGCTAAAATTGAACGTGCAGAAGCAATGGAAGCGATGGATGAAATCATCTTAGCCTCTGATGTTATTATGGTTGCGCGTGGTGATTTGGGCGTGGAGATTGGCGATGCTAATTTACCCGCCGCGCAAAAACAATTAATCAAGCGAGCTAGGCAATTGGATAGGGCGGTTATTACCGCAACGCAGATGATGGAGTCAATGATTGATAATCCGATTCCTACGCGAGCCGAAGTCTTTGATGTTGCCAATGCGGTCGTGGATGGTACTGATGCTATTATGCTATCTGCAGAGACAGCGATGGGAAAGTACCCAGTAAAAGCAGTTGAATCGATGACGCGTATTTGTTTGGAAACAGAAAAGCAACAAAGTGTGCGCAAGTCTAAGCATCGAGTTGATACGCATTTTTCTCGCGTTGATGAGGCGATTGCTATGTCAGCAATGTATATGGCTAACCATAGCGATATTAATGGCCTAATTGCGCTTACACAATCTGGTGCAACACCTTTATGGATGTCACGAATTAGCTCTGGCTTACCGATTTTTGCTTTTAGTAGTCAAGAGTCTACTTTAGGCAAAGTGACTTTATATCGTGGTGTCATTCCTGTGCATTTTTCTTTGGAGGCTCAGGATCATGCTGAGGTCAATAGAGAGATTATTGAGGTGTTAAAGAAGCATGGCTATGCGAAAAAAGGTGATACTTTTATTATTACTAAAGGCGATTTGACCGGCCAAGAAGGCGGCACGAATGCTATGAAGGTTGTCACTGTGGGTGAGGGGTTGATCCCTGCTTAGGGGGCATAATAAGCTTTGTTGGGGGCGGGTTAGGTTTTTATTCTGCGTAATAAAAAACCTAACCCGACCTAATTATTAACGTTAGTCTTGAATTTTCATTTTTTCTACACTAAGTCCATTATCAATCTCAGCATAATATCTCTCTCTAAACCCACCTAGTACGCTTTCTTGTTCTTGTTCGCTGACGCCGACATTATTTAATGCTAATCGTGCCAGTTTTATACTAATTTCTACATATTCTGAAACTGCGCCATCGGCACCTAAGCTTCGTAATTCACGACACTGAGTCAGGCTGTGTCCACGTACGAAAATTTTCATATTGGGATAGGCGGTACACAATGATGCGACTAGTTTTTCGGTTGCTTCAGGGTCATTGACGGTGACAAGGATGACTTGCGCGTGCTCTGCACCGACGGATTTTAAAACTTCGGGATTACGTACGTCACCATAAAAAACAGGGAAGCCGTTAGCGCGCTCTCTTTTGACAATGCCAGCGTCAGAATCTAGGGCAACATAGGTATAACCTGAAATAGATAAGATCTCTCCTATGCGATGACCTACGCGGCCAAATCCAGCGAGCACTATAGGTGTATTGCTTTCGGGAGCCTGTTCGGGCTCTTGTACTTCTGGCGTATCTTTAGCCTTAATCAAGCGTTGAGCAAGATGTGCAAGTAGTGGTGTGATTAACATGCTGAGTAAAACGATAAGCAATAATTGTTGAAACAGAGCGTCACTTAATAGCTTTGATTTGTTGGCCAAAGAAAACAGCACTAAGGCAAATTCGCCACTTTGAGCTAGGGTTAGAGCGATGGCTAAGCTTTTCTTGGAGCTTAGTTTAAATAAGTAAGTAAGCGGAAAAAGTATGGCGGTCTTGACTGCAATCAGTAAGCCGACCATGGCAAGGCAATATCCTGGGTTCTCTAGCAATAAGCTAAGGTTGAAAGTCATACCCATGGACATGAAAAATATTCCGAGTAACAGCCCACGAAAAGGCTGAATTTCAGCCATCACTTGGTGTTTATAGGATGAGTCTGAGATTAGTAATCCTGCTAAAAAAGCGCCCATTGCCATAGACAGCCCGATATGCTCAAGAATGACCGCTGCTCCGAGCACGATAAGTAAGGCGGAAGCGGTGAAAACCTCTGGATTCTTGGCTAACGCCACTCGGTGCAAAATGGGGTGGAGAAAATAGCGTCCGATTAATATTACTAAGCTAAGTACGGCGAGAGACTCAATTAAGGCAAGCCCAATATTGATACCAATGCCTTGATCTTGAGAAGCGAGTAAAGGTAATAGGGCTAATAGGGGAACAACAGCTAGATCTTGCATTAATAGCACAGCAAAAGAGGTGCGGCCATAAGTGGAAGAGAGAGATTTTTGTTCTGTCAGTAATTGTAATACAAAGGCGGTGGAAGAGAGAGCAAGTGCGGGACCGACTAGAATAGCTGCGCGTAGAGGGATATCAAAAAAGAGATAGCTGATACCGCATAAGGCTGCACCTGTAATGAGTAATTGTAGCGAGCCTAGGCCGAATACCGAGCGTCTCATTAGCCAGAGGCGTGCAGGTTTAAGTTCTATACCAATGACAAATAGCAATAATACGACGCCAATTTCTGCAAGGTAGCCTATTTGATTGATATTGCTAATTAAGCCAAATCCAGAAGGACCTACGATTAAGCCAGCAACAAGAAAACCAGGTACAGCGCCTAGTCTAATTGTTTGGAAAATAGGCACGGCAAGTACTGCGGCGCTGAGTAAAATGATGATGTCAATTAGATAGGATGGGTTCATAAGCTAGGAGCTAAGAAAGTGGATAAACTGTAAGCTGCCAATTTATCATAGACCTAGCAGAGAGCGCAGAGGTTTTATTTTGAAAAAACTCTACGCTTAGCTGTTCTAGTGTAGGTGTAAAACTTATTTCTGTTCTAGCCCCATAAAACCATGCAGTCCGCGTTTTGATTTAACGGCTAACCATTCTTTCAAATATTTGATTTCTTCAGTATTTTCTAAATCGTCAATGCTTTCGTTTTTGCGTAAACGTCTAAAGGCGGTAGAAATTACTTTATAGCGATCGCCAGTAATGCCAGAGCGTTTTAAGCCGATAGTGTTTAATCGGTAGTGTTTAGCGGGGTAGCCAGCGATTAAACAAAATGGAATGACGTCTTTATTAAGGCCAGTAGTCCCTTGGACAATTGCATAAGAGCCGATGCGGCAAAATTGGTGAGCAACTACACTGCCGCCCATAAATACGCGATCATCAATTTGAACAAAACCGCCCACAGCAACATTGTTGGCGAAAATAGTGTGATT
>JAUVAA010000002.1 GCA_030591965.1 bacterium | reverse complement strand
CTATAACTTCAAAAAGCACTCCTGTTGACTCTCTTTTCACTGACTAAACCATAGTTAAAGTATTTACTACGCCAGAATAGTCCTCCAGCAACTAAATTCTGGCAACCCAGTTTATCGCTAATAAAATATATAAATCCTTCTCTAAAATGCTAACGCCCAAATCACTTGACGTAAAAAGGGGCGCAGTTTTTGCGACAGCAAAAATTGTGACGCTTTTTACGGTCAAGTGGATTTGATTGTTAGGCATTTTTATTTTAAGTGTTTCTTTTTAGCTGCCAAAAACTTATACCCGTAAGAACACCAAAAAAGGCTGGGTCTGACCACCCAAACCCAACAAAAATACCATTCACACATGCATAAAGAGTAATTATAACGCCGAGAATGTTTGTAACCACCAAACCTTTGAATAAACTTTGTGCGGACTCACTTTGTGCCTCAACATTGCGGAAAAAATAGATAATAGCTGCAATTCCTCCGAGAAATATGCTGTTGTGCTGTGAAAGGAATCGTGCATATTGATCGTTAACTTCCAGACCATAAATTGGCCATAGATAATCAGGAATGAAAAAAAGAGCAAAACCAAAAAAAGCATAGATGATGCCGTGAATAGTTAAAAAAGTATTGTTTTTCATTATTTCCTCGAAGTGATTTGTAGTTTCAAAATTCACTTATCTTATATCGGTGCATTGTTAATTTGGCTTAACTCTTCAAGTATGTCAAAAATATGTTCTTTAATATCAGTTATTCCAATTTTGTTTAACCTTTTAATATGCATTTCCCTATATTTTTCAAGATACTCAAGGTTTGTGAAGAGGTATGTTGAGCCAAAATGGTTTGTGCCTTCCTCGATAGTCCATATTTTCCAGATAATACCTGGTTCTTCAGCGATGCTCTCCGCTAATTTTTTATTTGCTTCCATGAACTCATCAGTAATAACTCCATCATATTTTAAATGGATGTCCCATATTTTTTTTGTACTCATATTTTATTGCCTGCACTTTGTAAGCCTAATACCCGCATCTCGAACATAAGATTAAATCTGCTTAATAAATTTTTTAGTTATGGATATATAATCTTCCATCATATCGGGTGTAAGTAATTCAATCATTATTCTATTCTCTATCCAAAACTCTATAACATTAAAACCGCCACGAGATAACTCCATTGCTCTCCAGTCCTGCTCCTTTGCTACTTTAAAAATATCTTCTCTCGAACGATCTATAGAAATAGCAGCGTGGGTTGCACAAAAACCAGAATAAGAGTCAGTATGCCTGAAATTTGCTTGACCTTCCTCTGAATCAGGAAATATCTCCGTTCCTACTGGATATAGCTCTATAGCAGTACCATACTCATCACCAAACCAAACTATAGACGAATTCTCGTATGGACCAAACTCTGTAATAGTCCCACCGAAGAGACTAGAGAGTACAGATGAAACATTAGTTGTGTCCTGAACAGGGATCGAATAATGATGAATCATAATGTATATTCCGTAAGAGCCTAACGCCAAGTTCAGTGGCCACTGGCAGGTGTACGATGATTTACACCAACGCACTGAACTTTGATATAAAAATAACCACTGAAAACAAACCATGCTACCAGTGGTCGACTGGAACTTTTTGTTAGGCTGAGTATAAGCAACAATTAAGAAACTTGACTCTCTTCCAGCTTCTAAGTTATTTCAAAGATTGTTACGAGCGTATTTTTACCCTCTTGTTCTTCAAAAGCAGCCCACCCCAATCCATTATTGTTACAAACTAAAACAGACCCCGTAACATTTTTTACTTGAATACCTAAATTTTTCTTTTGCAGAACCCAGTCATTAACTGTGCTATAGGTATTTCCTTTATCCCCCGTAAATTCATGAATATTTTTATTGGCAAACTGACCAATGCTCTTAGTAATAATTTCTGTAGCAGGCATAATTGTTCCTTATGTTTTTAAATTTCTTTTTCTGTAAGCGTCAATTATTTGTTATTGCATATAGTCTTTCGAATACTTATCAACTTCGCACTTTCTAGTAGTTTTATAGCTATTACCTTTTACGATTCCATCAACATGTATATCAATGAAACATTTCGCTCCTTCCCAATGAGTTGAATAAGTGTAGTTTCCATTTCTTACCAATGTAGATAAATCTTTGTTTTCTTTACTCATAAGTGGACCAAAGCTACCACCTCCCATAAGACAATATTGAAGCTTAAATTTTGACAGATCACATTCTTTTTCTTTTACAGCAGGCTCTACTCTTTCAACCCTCTCAGATGCTTCGTTCTTCTCTAATGCTTCGTTTCCACAACCAACTAGCCCGAATAAAAAAAAGACTCCGATTATTTTTTTCATAGTTAATCTCCTATATTTAATTTTGAATACAAAACTTAAGTATAGGTAGGTTTTTGTAATTTTGCCTAACTTATTATTAACAGGCACATTCGCCCTGATATTCCACAGTATTCACCGACAAATCAGGCATATTTGACAGGATATTAGTATCCTGACCTTTTGCCTTGATATTCCACAGTATTCACCTGAAAATCAGGCACATTTGCCTGCTATCCAATTTATCCTGTCAAGTTGACCTGATAATTGATATTATCCGATGAATCAGGAAAATTAACGTTTAAAATAATTCTTTTTAATATTTATGTCAACCTCAAATTCTGGGAAAAATATTCTGGAGGAAATGCGCAACACTATGCAGCGTCTGCATTACTCCATTCATACTGAGCGATCCTATTGTGATTGGGTTACGCGCTATATTCGTTTTCATCATTTGCAGGAGAGAACGGCTTTACTTATTGAACCTGAGAAGAAAGTTGAGGGTTTTTTAACACATTTAGCGGTTCAGGCTAATGTGGCGGCGTCTACTCAAAATCAAGCTTTTAATGCTTTGGTTTTCTTGTATAAACAAATACTTGAATGCCCACTGGAAGGTGTCGAGGCGGCACGGACGCGTAAAGAGAAACGAATTCCTGTGGTCTTAACACGTGAAGAAGTTAAGCTGGTGTTGGCTTTTTTGGAAGGTACGCCGGAATTGTTGGTAAAGTTATTATACGGCAGTGGTTTGCGGATTACTGAGGCGATTCGTTTGCGCGTACAGGACATTGATTATGGTTATAAACAAATAACGGTACGTAATGGCAAGGGTATGCAGGATCGAGTTACGCCGTTTCCAGAAAGTTTATCGCCCTTATTACATAATCATTTGGAGCGGGTTAAAGCGATTCATGAACAGGATTTAGCAATGGGGTTAGGCGCTGTTTATTTGCCGTATGCATTGGATCGAAAATACCCAAATGCGGAAAAAGAGTGGTCGTGGCAGTATGTTTTTCCTAGTCGTAATTTATCTGTCGATCCGCGTAGTGGGGTTACTCGGCGGCATCATATTGATCAATCGGTAGTAAATAAAGCCATTAAACAGGCGATACATAAAGCAGGCATCACTAAAAAAGTGAGTGCGCATACGTTTCGCCATAGCTTTGCGACTCATTTATTACAACGCGGTACAGATATTCGTACGATTCAATCTTTGCTTGGACACAAGGACCTAGAAACGACGATGATTTATACGCATGTGTTGCAACAAGGAGGAGAAGGCGTAGTTAGCCCGTTAGATGATTTGTAATGCGCTGCCAAAGCAGAAGTTTATGAGCATAATCCTGACAAAGTCGGGCTGAAGCCACGCCCTATCTGCAATGCTGCTGACTTAAGAATAGGCTATGTCTGCATTAGCTGTTGGTAATCATAATTAATCCCCACAGCTTCCCGTAGAAATTGCTCTGGATCCAATGCTTTTGCGTGTGAATCCAACCACCTTTGCCACCCAAGGTAATGTGTCTGATAGCTCATTAAAGGCTTGCTTCTTTTGATGAAGGGTCAAGTCTGTTGACTGATTCAACCACTGTTGAAAATTTTCGTTTTTCATCATGACCTCCACGATTATTTTCTTTATACTTCATAAGTATAGACCAGAACAACAGTTAATGCAGACATGCCTACTTTAAAGTATAGCGGATTTGGGGGATATTTTAAGCGTCGGAGCGGGCGGTCTATCGTAGATTTAGTCCAACGCCCACATCAAGCTTAGAAACATGTAACTCACTACGGTGTTTCTCTGCCTGCCATAAATCATACTGTGATTGCTGGTTTACCCAACTTTCAGAAGATGTATTAAATGCTATGGACAAGCGAATTGCCATTTCTGGGCTTATTCCTGCTTTACCATTAATAATACTTGATAATGTTTTTCTACTAACACCAAGAGCCTTAGCTGTATCAGTAACTGTTAAATTTAGAGGTTCAATACAAAGTTCTTTAATTATTAAACCTGGGTGAGGTGGGTTATGCATTAACATAGTTATACCTTAGTGATAATCTTCATAGTTAACAATTTCAGCATGCTCTCCATTCATTTTAAAAGTAACTCTCCAATTCCCATTTACTTGTACAGACCAAATATCTTCTCTTTCTCCTGATAACTGATGTAGCGATAAACCAGGTAAATTCATGTCTTTTGGTTGATAAGAGGCATTAAGCCGACCTAAAATAAGTTGAAGCCTTGCTGCATGGGCTGATTGAATGCCTGACTTGCTCCCATTTTTATAGAAACGCTCCAGACCTTTATGCTTAAAACTTATAATCATAAATCAAATTATAACTAGATACGTTACAGGTTGCAACACATAACGCCTTGCTAACCTGAGCACTGTGTGGGTCTGGCTGAGCTATTTATTATGTGTTACCTACGATCGTGATTTGGTTACTTCCCATTCAGTTTTCAATACACCTTGTAATTCGGCTGTAATACTCTCAACTTTGTCATTATCTAAATGCGCCTTTTCTAGGTCGTAAAATAATTCTCCAACACTATCTAGCAATATAAAGAGAGTCTTTGTTTCAGGTTCGTCTTTTTTAAATAACAGCTTGAGTAAGGCTGGAATACGGGGAATTATAAATGCATGATTTATTCTCCTCACCCACCCCTCTCCTGCAAGAGAGGACTTAAATCAACAACATTGTGCCCTACCCGTCAGTTTAAGCTAAAATTAACCACGCCCGCGATAAGGGGAAACACCTTGATCGGGCACCCAAACGCCTTGAGGGATTACACCTTGAGCAAAAAATACGTCAATGGGAATTCCGCCGCGAGGATACCAGTACCCGCCTATACGTAACCATTTAGGATCAATTTCTTTTATTATGCGACGCGCTATACTGATGGTGCAGTCCTCATGGAATGCGCCGTGGTTTCTGTACGAACCGAGAAATAATTTTAGTGATTTACTTTCCACTAACCTTTCTGATGGGATGTAATCAATAACTAAATGGGCAAAATCAGGCTGTCCGGTTAGAGGGCATAATGAGGTAAATTCTGGTGAAACAAAGCGCACCATATAATCAACATCGGCTTGCGGGTTTTGCACACTTTCTAGGATGGCCTGTTCGGGTGTATCTGGCAGCTTGGTTTTGCCACCGAGTTGTTGTAAATTTTGATAAATATTTGTTTCGCTCATTCATTAGCCTTTTATGATCAGTAGCACTTAGATTCGATTATTGTATATGACTTAGTTTTAAAAAAGCGAGTCATATACACTCGGCCATTTAACTTGCTAAGTGAATCAATAGCATAAATTGATAATTTTAATCGGTTTCGTATCTCAGTACCCCTAATTCAGGATCACTTGCTGTTCCTGAAAAATTGATCGATTCACCTAACGCTAGGTTCAACATTGCATCAAGCTGGACTTATGATAGAGCAGAGTGGCGCTTGGTTTTCAATAATGGAGGTACAGTGTCACAGTTTTCCGCATGCTCGACGATTTGCGTTGCACTGGATTGATCTGCTTGAACTCTAATACGGCAAGGCGATCGCGCTAAATCATAAACCTTAAAAACTAAATGGTTATATTCCCTGCTGCGGTTGCGTGTTGCCAATAACTGCCCTGTTGAATCATCATATAAAACAATAGATTTTAGCGAATTCCCACTAAATTCACCGCTGACTATCAGCAGGTCATCTTCATATTTTGCATCATTAATTTTTAGCTCGGTAATAGTACTACTCGACTCCCTTGCTTCCTCTCCACTACAATCAGACGGCGCATTTTTAACCGCTACAGATTGATTAAGTTGATCTAATTGCACTGTAACTGAGCAAGGCACTGAAGAGCCTTTAATCTTATTGAGCTTCAACGCCACTTCGTCTTTCTTTGTGTTTTTTTGTAATAATAACTTACTCGTTGCTGCATCTATTAATTTAAGCTTAAAGGGTTTTTCTCCTCTCGCTTTCACCTTAACTTTGAGCTGCTGTTTTTCCGCATCATAACTTGCACTCTTAATGCTTAAAGTACTCACCTGATCTTCATCTGCAATAACGAGATGATTGAATGCTAAGCTAGCAATGAGTACAAAAAACCACTGGGAAAACAGGATCCGAGATAGCTTGTTTATCATCTTGCCTCCTTAGGCATAGGTTAATACTTAATTAAGTGTAATCCACGGTAGCGACTCAAAATATCCAGTCAATTTAACGCAAACACTCCTTCTTGTTGATCTCTTTCGTTGCAGTTATTTTCTGTAAGAGAAACTAGCTCAGCTTGATCAACAAAGAAAACGACAATAAAAGCCATCAGGTAACGTGGTCATCATTTCTCACTAACAATATACTTATTAGTGTATTTACACTAAGCAATGATTGTGCCATCTGGATATTCCAAGTAAATAGTAGCTGTAGTTTCTTTACAAGTACGTAATACGTGACTTAGCAGCTTAGGCAGCCTTTATTGCACAAAGCTCTCTGGTATTTTTTAGTATCAATTGCCCGACAATACTCAATCTTGTTTCTAGATAACTCAATTTTTTTAAGTCAGTAACACTTGTAATAATTCATAACCCTATAGAAACAAAGGGGGGGAGCTTACGTCCCCCAAATTCATTTACTGTCTCAATAAAGCGACACCTTTAAATATTACTGCTAGCATGAAGAGTGAATCTCAATACTATTGACTTAAGCCCTCACTTACTGGAGCAACTGTCACAAAGCCGTCATATTAAATGTTATACAATAAAGCAGTTAAACAGGAAGGTAATATGAGTCAATTTACAATTTTAGTTGTTGAAGATGAAGAGGCTATTCGTAGCATGCTGGTTATGGTATTACGGCAATATGATTTTAACGTACTGGAAGCGGGCGATGTCATGCAGGCCCAATCACTTTTAGAAGACGGTCTACCCGACCTTATTTTATTAGACTGGATGCTACCTAGTATTAATGGCGACGAGTGGACGCGGCGCTTAAAATCCAATGAAAGTTATCGAGACATACCTATTATTTTAGTCACTGCTAAAGGCGAAGAAACGGATAAAATTCGCGGTTTGGATTTAGGTGCTGATGATTATATTACTAAGCCCTTCTCGCCTAAGGAACTGATCTCTAGAATTAAAGCCGTCCTACGCAGAAGCGGAAAAATCCATGATTTAACGCAAATCAAATTCCGTGACATTATTTTAGACACCGAACAACACCGAGTTAGTATCGCTGACAAACAAATTGAAGTTAGTCCTACCGAATTTCGTTTACTGAGTTTTTTTCTCACACACCCCGATAAAGTGTATAACCGCACCCAATTATTAGATCAAGTTTGGGGACGCAGTGTATACATAGAAGAAAGAACAGTAGATGTACATATCCGACGCTTAAGAAAGATTCTTGCCAATTATGAGCGAGAGGAATGGCTACAAACAGTGCGCGGTTTCGGTTATCGATTTTCTGAAAAAGTGGGCTCATGAGTTTTTGGCATAAAGATTTTTTTCACTACACAGTTGCGGTCTTCTTAGCGTTTATCGCCAGCCTCTTTGTTGGTCATTTCTTGTATTTTTTATTAGCGGTTTGTATCGCTATTATTATTCGGCAATCCTATTTACTTAAACAACTAGAACATTGGTTGAGTGCTGGAGCAAAAGCAAACAACCCAACTCATAACGGCTTGTGGGAGGAGGTTTATTATCATATTTTTCGCATCAAAAAAGCCAATAAGAAACGCAAAAAACAACTCAGCACCATCATTGAGCAGTTCCGTAAATCAACAGCCGCATTACCTGATGCTGTAGTCGTACTCGGAGAGCATGATGAAATTTCTTGGTTTAATAAGGCCGCAAAAAAAACACTGGGACTACAAGCTTCAGACAAAGGTCAACGCATTCCTAATTTAATTCGCACTCCTGCTTTTGTTGATTTTTTAACTAAAAAAGATAGTGATGCTATTTTAAGCCTTAACTCGCCAATTAATAAAAACATTACCCTACAAATTAAAGTCGTAAATTACGGTAAAAATGCGCATCTATTAGTGGCGCATGATGTCACTTACCTAAAAAATATCGAGCGTATGCGTAAAGATTTTGTCGATAATATCTCACATGAATTACGCACGCCGCTGACTGTCTTAAAAGGTTATTTAGAAACCCTCACCGATATGGATGATCAGCACTCGCCCCTTTTGACACATTCATTAGAGCAGATGCAAAATCAAACCTTTCGCATGCAACATTTAGTCGATGATTTGTTATTATTGGCCAACCTAGAAACGCAAAAGATTTCCCGTGATTGCGTTACTATTCAGCCCTTATTAAAACAAATCTGCTCAGAAAGTAGCGCCTTAGAACCACTGAATAATCGTATTGAGCTATTTATAGATACAGATATAAATATCCTAGGCAATGATCAAGAACTACGTAGTGCCTTCTCAAATTTAGTCATGAACGCTCTCAAGTATTCCCCTGAAGAATCAATTGTAACCGTGCAATGGTATCAATCAGGTGACACCTTAACTCTTGAAGTTACCGATCAAGGAGAAGGTATTCCAGAGCAGGAAATTTCTAAAGTCACCGAGCGTTTTTATCGTATCAATGCTAAGCGCAAACAACAAAAAAGCGGCACAGGCCTTGGTTTATCGATTGTCAAACATGTCCTTGCTCGACACGATGCTCAATTAGTCATTACTAGCCAACTAGGTAAAGGCAGTTGTTTTAAGTGCATCTTTCCTAAACATCGCTTTTGTTAATGGATAACGGATATTTATCCATAAATAAATCAAGAAAAAATAGCTTTCTTACCTATTTTCCAGCAAGCGTATTATCATGGTCTCTTGCTATTAACATCATAAGAGATATGTTATGCCTACTACCTTGTATCAATCGAACAACCCAGGCCAAAGAGCTGCGCAGCATTTACTTACCCTAATTCTCATCTTGGTCGTTGCTAAATTAATCAGCTGGATTCCAGTGATGAACCATTTGCAATTGGCCGATACCTTTACAGCAGCGGAAATTATTTGGTTTAGTGCCAAATTCGCCGCTTTAATTATCTTTTTTTATTTTTCCCGCGCGACAATTGCCGCTATCCCCGCTCGCGCAGGCATAGCCTCATTTTTACGCAATATTGCCGAACCTATTACACTGTTAGTCATTGTTATAATCAGCCAAGAATTACTATGGCAATTACTCTCTCCCTTTGTTAAAGACACAGGTGAAACTATCTATTTTAGTTTAGCGGTACTCGCTATTATTTCCGCTAGCATTTGGCTGGTAGTTAAAGCTTACCAAGCGACGCCCTATTTATTCGAAACTCAGCAAAACATAGGGACTTATTTCGCTCGTTTAATCCCTAATAGACATATGCTTTGCACCAACTGCAGCCAGAACATACAAAGCAATGCTGTATTCTGTTGTCATTGCGGCCATAAAGCTCGGGAACAGAGCAGTTGCACTACTTGTGGCCAAGCACTATCAGCGGATGAAAAATTTTGTGCTCATTGCGGAACTAAGACAATCGAATAGTCAGCGTGACGGAGCCCCGTTGCCCTGACCTCTTCAAAATAGAACCCTTTATTCCTAGCAGAATGCTTATACAGAAACGAGTGGGCAAGGTATACTTGAAACTATTTTAAATAAGACGCCATGGGTTCTTTATGCCTGTTGATATTTTAGCTACTTTACTACTCACGACTGTTATCCAATCTATATTTGGTGTCGGTATACTCTTATTTGGTACGCCTCTGCTGTTATTGCTCGGCTATGAATTTAGCTATGCTCTCTCGGTGCTCCTACCTATCTCTATTGCGATTAATATGCTGCAAGTGTTAAAGCATTACAGCTATATTGATTTGAAGCTATATAAAAATGTGCTGCTATACAGCATTCCTTTTATCGTGTTGTTCTTGTTTATTATTACTAATATTCACTTAAATATCGGTTTAATCATTGGTTCATTTCTAATATTGGTCGCGTTAAAAAGTATTTCTCCACGCGTAGAACTCGCACTTAAAGCTATGCTTCGTTATGAAAAGCTATACCTTATCTTAATGGGTATCGTTCATGGTATTACTAATTTGGGTGGTTCATTACTCACAGCATTAGTACATGAGCAGAATCAGTCTAAAAACATTACCCGCGCGACTATTGCTATCTGCTATGCAACCTTTGCTCTATTCCAACTACTGACTTTGTATTTTATTGGCTATGACGATGGCATGCCCTACGCAGACAATATGCTGCTATTGCAAACTTCAGTCGTTGTATTTTTACTCACTGAAGAATTTATTTACAAGCGAATTAATAATAAAAAATACACGCAATTATTTGCCGTATTCCTTGCTCTATCAGGCGCTTTATTACTCTTAAAATCATTAAATTCTTAACTAAAAACAATAATAAACGGAGAATCCTATGAATGCATTTTTAAAACGTACTGCCAATTATTTTCTAATCGGAATTTTAGCTTTTATTCCTATTGTGGTTATTTTGCAAATCGTACTGTTTATGCAAGAGCTGATCTCAGGCGCGTTTCAAATAGTTTATGGTTATTGGGATAATTATTTAATCACTATTACTATTTTCGCTTTAAGCTTTTATTTATTTGCTTATGTCGGCTACCGTTTAAGCATGGCTGGCGGTTCTTGGATTATTCGCTTAATTGATAATATTGTTAACCGTATTCCTTTATTAAATACAGTTTATCGAGTAACCAAAAAAGTGGTCAATATGTTCTCTGGCCATGAAAACAAAGGCGCTCGTGAAGTTGTATTTACTGAGTACCCAAAAGAAGATGTTTGGGTTCCTGCTTATGTCACCAATAAAAAGGACGACATGTATGTGCTATTTATACCAACCTCACCTAACCCAACGTCTGGCTTTACCGTGATTGTGCACGAGTCTAAAATCATTAAATCTGAAATGAATATAGAGGAAGCAACTAGCTTTATTATTAGTGTCGGCGTGGACCTTACTCTGCGTGATGATTTACAGCAGCTTAAACCTAAGCAACTTCAATCGTAAATTTAGGCTACCATTTTAATTGAAAACTGTATGTCGCGAACGGGAAAAAAACCTTAAGACGGGGCGTTAACCCTACTGGTAGGGCGGAGTTCAGTCCGATTTTTTAGCAATAGCGGACTAAAGTCCGCCCTACTTTTTTATGTGTCCTCCTTAAATTTATAGACATTTTATGAGCCATAGCATCGCAACCCTTAGCTTAAACAGCCTTGCCCTGTCATTAACGCCTGCGCTTTTAGTGTTACTGATTTTTACACGTTGGTCTCTGAGTATCACAAACTCCGTGTATGCATTAGCTCGTATGCTCAGCCAATTGTTATTGGTCGGCTATGCTTTGGCCTTTATCTTTGAATCACAGGATAGCTGGCTGATTTTACTGATCTTGTGCATTATGTGTATTGCATCCAGTTGGATTGCATTAGGCTCGATAAAAGAACACCGCACTACATTATATAAACACGCTTTCTTTGCTACCTTTTTAGCTAGTGGACTGACTTTGGCTTTAATTACCCAAGGTGTACTATCATTAAACCCTTGGTACGCCCCTCATTATATGATTCCTATTGCAGGAATGATTTTTGCTGGATCAATGAACAGCGTCAGCCTAGCTGCAGAGCGTTTCCACTCGGAATTACAAAATAAAACTTATATCCCCGCGCGCAATATTGCTTTTCAAGCAGCAATGATTCCAGTCATTAATTCTTTATTCGCTGTCGGTTTGGTTTCTTTGCCTGGCATGATGACGGGGCAAATTTTATCGGGAATTTCGCCATTTATTGCCGCACGTTATCAAATTATGGTGATGGCTATGATTTTTGGTGCTTCTGGCTTATCAACAGCTCTCTATCTGAGTTTTGTGAAGTCTTTTTACTCAAGGCTTAACTATGGGCTTTAAAAACGCGTCATCTTTTTCCAGAATACCTACAGCAATTCAGTTGCATGTAGCGAAGCACCAGAGAATTTTACGTATTATTTTATCGGTAAGCCCTGCCCAGCTAAAGCCCCATATAAAAGACTGCGTGGTCAATGAAGAGACTTTAATGATTTATGTGAACTCTGCAGTTTGGGCATCACAGCTACGCTTTTGCAGTGCGCAAATACAGACAGCCGTTAATACTCAGAGTAAGGAAAAAATTAAGAAGATTAGAGTTCGAGTACTAGCACCCGACCCATTTAAAGCGGAAAAGAAATCGAAAAAAATCATTCCTTCTGCGGAAAATATAGAATCCCTCCGAAATAATGCAGATACACTTTCGGAAGGAAGGCTAAAAAATGCTTTATTGAGCTTAAGTAATACCTTACTAAAACAAAATAAATAAGCAGAGACTATTCGCCTGCTCGGCTTTCAGCGGAACGCATAAAAGGAATGGGAGCGTCCTCATCATTTTCGAAAGTAACCATTTCCCAAGCGTCAGGCTCAGCAACAAGTGCTCTTAGTAACTGATTATTCAGGCTATGACCTGATTTATAACCTTGATATTCACCAATCAAACTATGCCCTAACAAGTATAAATCACCAATGGCATCCAACATTTTATGCTTGACGAACTCATCAGCATAACGCAAACCACCTTCATTAATGATTTTGTCATCATCAATAACAATAGCATTGTCTAAGCTACCGCCTAAGGCTAAGTTATTTTCCCTTAAAAACTCTATATCTTTCATAAAACCGAAAGTACGCGCGCGGCTTACTTCTCTGACAAAAGTCGTTGACGAAAAATCCATTGTTGCCGTTTTAACATTGTCAGCAATTGCAGGGTGTTCAAAATCGATAGTAAAGGTTACTTTGAAGCCATCCATAGGCAAAAAAGCCGCCCACTTATCACCATCAAACACTTTGACTTCACGTTTAATTTTAATATATTGCTTAGGTGCATCTTGCTCCTGCACACCCGCAGATTGAATTAAAAATACAAAAGGCCCCGCACTACCATCCATGATTGGCACTTCAGCTGCGCTCACATCGACCAATGCATTATCAATACCAAGCCCAGCCATCGCGGACAAAAAATGCTCAATAGTTGATATTTTCACACCATCTTGCACTAGCGTTGTCGATAAAGTTGTTTCACCAACATTATGTGGCACAGCATCAATTGTCACGGGTTCTTCTAAGTCTACTCGCCTAAATTTTATACCTGTATTAGCCGCTGCAGGGTGCAGAGTTAAGTAAATTTTATCACCCGTGTGTAAACCAACACCTGTCGCTCTAATCGTATTTTTTAATGTTCTTTGTTTAATCATTAACCTTACCTGACAAGCTTATAAATAAGCTTAGCTTACGTTTCTCTATGGCCTATTGGGAGCGCGAGAAACATAATAAAAGAAATCACACCGAGACTGCTCTATGCAGATAGTATTTCATTCTCGTTCCATAAGAAAAAAATAAGAGGCGCGAAATAATGGATCTGTTTTCGTGTATTTTTAGACTTGTTTCTTTTGAATGTTTTATTTACACCTAAAAACACACGATTGACTATTTTAAACAATAATGCACTTTTAGGTATAAAAAAGTTCTAACGCATGCTTTGAGGCAGGTACTAGCAATACGTTAGATAACTTTACTGAAACTTAATCAGCTTGACGTCTTAAAAAAGCGGGGATATCTAAATAATCCATATCCGAGCTATTTTTAGGCTGCACACCGAAACGCGTTTCTCTACCATCAGCCGCCTGTTTACGACCAACAGATGGCGTATCTAAACTAGAATAATCATTACCTGCAGTAGCAATACTTGGAGAGACTAATTTCACAGGAGCACTCGCTACCTTTTGGCCGCCCATACCGGTTGCAACCACTGTTACTTTAATTTCATCACCTAAGCTCTCATCAATAGCCGTACCAATCTTAATGATGGCCTCATCTGATGCAAAGTCATGGACAATATTTCCCACCTCATCAAATTCTGCAATACCCATATCAGAGGCAGTAATATTCACTAAGATACCGCGCGCACCTTGCAGGTTAATATCTTCCAATAAAGGACAAGAAATCGCCTTTTCAGCCGCCACTCTTGCTCTATTTTCTCCGCTAGCAACACCGGTTCCCATAATCGCCGCCCCCATACCTGACATGACTGTTTTAACATCAGCAAAATCAACATTAATCATACCGGGGTGAGTAATAAGCTCAGTAATGCCTTGTACAGCATCGAGTAAGACATCATTGGCAGCAGAAAATGCTTTCATCATAGAAACATTTGCGCCCAAAACTGGTAATAACTTTTGATTAGGAATAATAATTAACGAATCAACATATTTCTCTAATTCAACGATGCCTAGCTCAGCCACCGATTTTTTCTTTTTTCCTTCAAAATCAAATGGCTTAGTTACAACAGCAACCGTTAAAATATTCATTTCTTTAGCAACTTCAGCAATAACGGGGATAGCACCAGTACCTGTGCCTCCACCCATTCCTGCCGTCAAAAACAGCATATTCGCACCTTCCAACACATCGCGAATGACATCCTTATTCTCTTCAGCTGCTTCTCTACCGATTTCTGGGTTTGTCCCAGCCCCTAAACCTCTGGTTAATTCAGCACCTAACTGAATAACACTGTCCACTTCTAAGCGGCGTAGTGCTTGTGCATCTGTATTTGCACAAATAAATTCAACCCCATCAAAATGGCTATTCACCATATGATTAACAGCATTACCACCACCGCCACCGACACCAATCACCTTAATGACCGCATTCTCTAACCCTAAATCCATTAATTCATATTTCATGACGCCTGCCTCATTCCTGCTCAATAAACATTATTTAAAAATTATTTTGAAACCAACTTTTCATTCTTGAAAAGATACCCTCATTCGTCTCTAACAACTGCTCGTTACTTAGAAAGTGATCCCTCCCATAGATCAACAACCCAACACCTGTTGAATAAATTGGATTTTGCACAACATCGGTCAAACCCGAGACATGCTGTGGAAAACCTAAGCGCACTGGCATATGAAAAATCTCTTCAGCCAGCTCAACAAGCCCAGTGACCTTAGAGCTACCACCAGTTAAAACCATACCCGCCGCAATTAAACCTTCATAACCACTACGGCGTAATTCAGCCTGCACTAAAAGCATTAACTCTTCGTAGCGAGGCTCGATAATTTCCGCTAAATTCTGTTTTGAAATTTGACGTGATGGCCGGTCACCAATACTGGGCACATCAATCATTTCATTAACATCTGCTAATTGCGTTAAAGCACAAGCATGCAACTTCTTAATTTCTTCAGCATTCTGCGTAGGCGTGCGTAAAGCGACAGCAACATCATTAGTGACCTGATCCCCCGCAATAGGAATCACCGCCGTGTGCTTAATCGCACCATGCGAAAAAATAGCAATATCTGTTGTGCCGCCACCTATATCAATAAGACACACACCTAACTCTTTTTCATCTTCAGTTAAGACTGAAGAACAAGAAGCTAGTTGCTCTAAAACAATATCATCAACATCTAATTCGCAACGACGGATGCATTTAATAATATTCTGCGCAGCACTAACACTGCCAGTCACCATATGTACTTTTGCTTCTAGCCGTATACCTGACATACCGATAGGCTCTTTAATCCCTTCCTGCATATCGATAATAAATTCTTGCGGTAATATATGCAGTATTTTCTGATCGGCAGGAATAGCAACAGCACGCGCCGAGTCAATAACACGGTTAATATCATATTGTGACACCTCCTTATCTCTAATCGCTACAATTCCGTGGGAATTTAAACTTTTGATATGACTTCCTGCAATCCCCGCATAAACAGACGTAATCTCACAGCCAGCCATTAATTCAGCTTCCTCTACCGCTCGCTGAATAGAATTAACAGTCGACTCTAGATTAATCACTACACCTTTTTTTAATCCACGCGAAGGCGTTGAGCCAATACCGATTACTTCAACCTCACCGCTATCATTTATTTCACCAACGATAGCCGCGACTTTAGATGTGCCTATATCTAAGCCTACAATTAAATTACGATCTGTTTTTTTTGCCATTACTTTTGCCTTTCATGCTGCTTTTAAGAGCCAGATTGCCCCTACCCTTTAACCTTAACTATCAGTAACTACCAACTCATTTGTTCATTTTCTCGCCACCGCACGGCATAGCCATTTGGGTAACGCATATCGACATAAGCAATCTTATTCACTAATTCATTCCCCGATACAACAAAGGCTTTAAGCAACAATGTAAGCTTACTTAATGGCTCAAACCGTCCCAATTGCACAGTCATACCATTTTCCATTGTCAACAACCAGGACTGCCGATTGCTCACTCTAAACTCTGTTAAGCGCAAACCTTGATCCATGAGACCAATACTTAAGCCATACATAACTTCCAATAATCGCTGACGCTGTTCAGCTGGGCCATATAGTGCAGGTAGAAACTTAAATTGCTCTATATTTAAAGGCTTAAAAATCTCACCACGAATATTCAATAAACTGTTATCTTGCCAGCGTACTACTGGTTTTTGCTCGTACAATCTTAAATTGACACCATCAGGCCAAATGCGTTGCACCTGAACCTTTTCCGCCCATGGCAAACTCATCACTGCTTGCTGTATTTCTTGTAAATCAATTGCAAAATAGCCACCATGAATCAAGGGCATTATTTTGCTTTGTATATCCTCTTTACTAATATACTGAAACTCACCCTCAACACCGACATGCCTTATCGGCCTCACTTCTTTTATCATGTTTTGCAATAGAGGCCAGATTAGCATGCTGACGACCACTATTAATGCGCTCACAGCGATTCTTATCTGAGCTCGCCAAACGATCATTTAAAACTCGTTTCTAAAATTCGCCACACCAACTGCTCAAAACTTAACCCCGCTGCTTTTCCAGCCATAGGCACCAAACTATGATCAGTCATACCCGGGACAGTATTCACTTCAATTAACTGCGCCCCTCCCTGTTCATCAATAAACACATCGACACGTCCCCAGCCCGTCACCCCTAGTACAGTACAAGCTTCTATGGACAAACGAATCAATTCAGCTTCAAGCTCATCGTTCAGCCCTGCAGGACAATGATATAGCGTTGTATTAGCACGATACTTGGCATCAAAATCATAAAAAGTATTAGGCGTTTCCAAGCGTATAACAGGTAAACCTTCGCCATTTAAAACACCAACCGTATACTCTTTACCCTTCACCCAGGCTTCGGCATAAACATCACACCGATATTCTGCTGCAGCTTTCCAAGCATCAAGCAATTCTGGTTTGGTTTCAGCTCGGCTCATGCCTAAACTAGAACCTTCTTGAGCAGGCTTAACAATAACAGGAAAACCTAACTCAGCTATACAACGCTCTATATCACTTTCATTTTGCAATAAAATCCATTTTGGTGTCGGCAACCCTGCCCCCTGCCAACACAGCTTAGTACGTAATTTATCCATACTTAAAGCAGAAGCCAAAACGCCACTACCTGTATAGGGTAAAGATAAAGTCTCTAATACTGCCTGTAATACCCCATCTTCACCACCTCGCCCGTGTATAACATTAAACACTCGGTCAAATGAAGTGCCTCTCAAAGCCTCTAATACATTGGTTTTGACATCAATGGCATGAACATCTACTTTATTGTTTAATAAAGCTTGGTACACAGCATTACCACTGCTTAAAGAAATTTCTCTCTCTGCGGCTGTTCCGCCCATTAATAGCGCAACACGCCCAAAATCTTTGGCATCTTTTAACAAAACAGATTTCATGCCAATTTATCTCCTATTATACAAACTTCTGTCTGTAACTCGACCCCTTGTTGCCTAGAAACTTCACTTTTTACATGGTTAATTAACTGCTCTATATCTAACGCTGTCGCAGTTCCTGTATTAACAATAAAATTAGCATGCTTTTCCGAAACAACTGCACCGCCAATAGCATATAACTTTAAGCCACTCGCCTCTATCAATCGTGCCGCAAAATCATGTTCAGGGTTTTTAAATACAGAACCACAGGTAGGTAGATTTGTTGGCTGAGTTGCGGCTCGTTGCGCCAATAATTTCTTGATCTTATCTTGTCCAGCCAAATCAATATCAGCACTTAGCTTTAAAATAGCGGATAAAAAACAAGCCTTATTCACTCCTTTTACCGCACGATAACTGACCTCAAATTCATTAGCATTACGCGAACTTATTGCGCCGCCCTGAGACATCATTTCAGCACTTTCAACTAAATCCCATGTTTCTGCACCAAAAGCACCCGCATTCATTTTCAGCGCACCACCCACCGTACCTGGTATGCCAGCTAAAAATTCAGCACCTGATAAGCCATGCTCGGAACAAAATCGCGCCACATGCGCACAAGGTACGCCGCATTCCACATAAATACGCTCATCATCCAGCAAGTGCATTTTCTTTACCTTGCCTTTAGTATTAATTACCGTGCCCTTGACACCACCATCACGAATCAGTACGTTACTTCCCAAGCCCAACCAAAGTACAGGCTCATTGTCCGCTAAACTGGCTAAAAACAATTGCAAATCTTGCTTATCAACCGGCATATATAACCTTTCTGCCTCGCCACCCACACGCCAGCTGGTATATTTCGCCAACGGCTCATGCTGCAATAGTTGCCCGTGAAATGACTGGCTTAGCGGAATCATTGCACTAACAGCTCAGCCAATTGCTGTGGCAGTTCAGTGGCAATATGCCCAACATTCCCAGCCCCCATAGTCAGTAAGACATCATTAGGCTGAATAATTCCCGTCAAAATACTCGCTAAATCTTCAATATTTCCCACAAATACAGGATCAACTTGTCCCCTGATACGAATAGCTCGAGTTAATGCCCGACCGTCGGCACCCGTTATTGGCTCTTCACCTGCCGAATAAACTTCCAATAAAATCAGTACATCTGCACTCGATAGGGTATTGACAAAATCCTCAAATAAATCTCTAGTCCGAGAATAACGGTGCGCCTGAAACACAACGACCGAACGCCTATCAGGCCACGCTTGCTTTAATGCTTCTAAGGTTGCCGCAACTTCTCTAGGGTGATGTCCATAATCATCAACTAAAGTAACAGAACCTTCCGCGAGCGCTAACTCACCATTCAACTGAAAACGTCGACCAACCCCTTTAAAATTGGCCAAACTTTCAATAATTGCAGCATCACTCACATTTAACTCAGTTGCCACAGCAATCGCAGCAACAGCATTTAACATATTGTGCCATCCGGGCATATTTAGAGTTACAGTTAAATCTTTATGCTCCGCCCAACGTCTAACAGTAAACGTTGTACACATCCCTTGCTGTTTAACATCAAAGATATGCGCATCAGCATCAGGACAAACACCATAAGTTCGGATAGGCTTAGATAGCTGCGGTAAAATCTCACGCACGCCTTCATCATCTATACACAGAACCGCCAAACCATAAAAAGGAATATGATATAAAAACTCGATGAAAGTATCTTTTAATCGCTTAAAGCTACCCTCATACGTCTCCATATGATCTCGATCAATATTAGTGATCACTGCAATTATCGGCTGTAGATGTAAAAAAGACGCATCACTTTCGTCTGCTTCAGCAACTAAATATTGACCTTGCCCTAACTGAGCATTCGTTCCCGCACTATTTAATCGACCGCCGATAACAAAAGTAGGGTCTAAATCAGCCTCTGCCAAAATACTTGCAACCAAACTGGTCGTCGTCGTTTTACCATGCGTACCCGCCACAGCAATACCAAAACGAAAGCGCATCAATTCAGCAAGCATCTCCGCACGCGGAATCACCGGAATACGATTTTCGTAAGCATACTTCACTTCTACGTTTTTCTTATCCACTGCCGTTGAAGTCACCAGTACATCAACACCAGCAACATTTCCCGTATTGTGGCCAATAAAAACAGTAACACCTGCCGCTCTTAAACGATCAGTCACAGGACTTTCTTTAATATCCGAACCAGAAACTTCACAGCCTAAATTAGATAAGACTTCAGCAATACCACTCATGCCCGTGCCACCGACACCAACAAAATGGACTTTACGCATATTTTTTAGGCGTTCCCGAATAATCTGATTAATTGAATTGTTCATACTACTGCCTCTATCATGCACTGCTTAGCCACTAACTCGGTTGCATCCATCTTTGCGCTTTGTCTTGCTGCTGTTGCCATTTCTTCTAACCGTGTCGAGCAATGTGTAATTTGTTCTGCCAAAAATGGCCCCGTTAACTGTTGTTGTGCAATCATAATGCCTGCACCTGAATCCACTAAATACTGCGCATTAGCTGTTTGATGGTCATCTATCGCATACGGGTAAGGCACTAAAATACTAGGCACACCTAACGCCGCCACTTCGCTTACCGTCATGGCTCCAGCACGACAAATCACAAGATCAGCCCATGTATACGCACCAACCACATCTTCAATAAATCCCGTAACTTGTGCCTGTAGCGATTTATCTTGATATGCCAACTCTACTGACTGACGCATTGCTGTGCCTGTTTGGTGCCTAACTTCTACTGACTTATCCAACAATGCCAGCGCCTCAGGGACGACTTCATTTAAACGCTGCGCTCCCAGACTACCGCCCATGACCAAAACATGTAATACATCAGAATGACGTTTCTTTTCACTGCGCTGCTGAGTTAATGCCTGGCGCAAGGGGTTACCCGTAAAAATAGCCGATTTCGCCGTTACGAAACTATCAGGGAAGGCTTGTAGCACCTTATTAGCCATCCCAGACAATAAGCGGTTCGTAGTGCCCGGCACTCTATTTTGCTCATGAATCACCAAAGGAATACCCATCAATTTAGCCATTAAACCGCCTGGCCCAGCAACAAACCCCCCCATACCTAAAACAACATCTGGCTTTCTTGCTTGTAAAATCTTTCTCGCTTCCAAACAAGATTTTATAAGCATTAGCGGTATCTTAAACAAGGTCAAAAAGCCTTTACCGCGCAAACCATTAACCGTTAACCAATCAATTTCAATATTATTTTCAGGCACAACACGACTTTCCATGCCTTTATGCGTACCAATCCAGCTCACTTGCCATTCTTTCTCAGCTAAATATTGCGCCACTGCGAGAGCGGGGAATACATGCCCGCCAGTTCCGCCTGCCATAATAACGATACACTTACTCATAACTAGGCACCTTATTTTTCTGTAAAGTAACCATGTCGCTATTTACCCTATACAGCAGAGCCATTGCAGCACACATAACAATCATACTGCCGCCGCCATAACTCATAAAAGGTAAAGTCAGACCTTTAGTAGGCAATACGCCCATATTCACACCCATATTCACAAAAGACTGAAAAGCAAACCAAATACCTAAGCCATAAGCAATAAACGCGGAAAATTTTTCATTTAATTGCTCCGCCATTTCAGCAATCACAAAGGCGCGCCACACGAGTAGAGCAAACAAGATAATGACACTAACAACCCCTAGCAACCCCATTTCCTCAGCAATCACTGAAAATAAAAAATCCGTATGTGCTTCGGGTAAATAGAATAGTTTTTGTACGCCGCTCCCCAACCCTACACCTGTCCATTCGCCACGACCAAAGGAAATTAAAGCCTGCACTAATTGAAAGCTCTTACCAAAAGGATCTTCCCATGGGTGCAAAAAGCTAGTCACCCTTGCCGAACGATAATCCGAATAAACAATAGCTAAAACACCTACGCCAATAATGCCTAAAATCAAGACAACAAATTGTTGCAAACGCGCGCCACTCAAAAACATAACCCCCATGGCAATAGTGACAATCACCACAGCCGAGCCCATATCTGGTTCTAATAACAATAAAACACAAGCGCTAGACAGCAGCAACAATGGTCGAATTAAGCCATAAACTGATTCACGCACAAAATCATGATGTCGCGTCACAAATCCAGCCATATAAATAACAACAATAAGTTTCATAATTTCTGAGACTTGCACCCTTATCCCTGCCAATGATAACCAGCGCATACTGCCATTCACTTTAACTCCGACACCAGGTATCAGTACTACGGCCAATAAAACTAAACCGACAAAAAACAAGAGCGGCCCTGTTCTTTCCCAAAAACTCATAGGCACCAAGCAAACACAAAAACCGACTGCTAAGCCCAAAACAATGTGCAATAATTGCCGCATAGGGTAATGCAATAAATTTCCCGTTAACTTCGCGCCCAAATGCAAAGAAGCAGAAGACACCATAAGGTAGCCAAAAACAATTAACGACACACAAACAAAGACCAATGTTTTATCAAAGTAAATATTGGTGTCCGTTAGTTTTGCTAACTGCTTGCTAATAATCATTTGTCTAAAGCCTTTACCTCAGAGATAAAGACAGCCCCTCTTTCTTGGTAATTAGAAAATTGATCTAAACTCGCACAAGCAGGTGATAGCAATACGGTATCACCTGCTTGTGCAATTTTTGCTGCTTTCTTCACGGCGTTTTTCAATGTACCAACTTCAAATACAGGCACACTATCATTCACCGTTTGCTTAATCAGCTCACCATCTTTACCTATTAACAACAAAGCCTTAACTTTATCTTTTAAAATAGGTACTAATTCGCCCATATCTGCGCCCTTTGCATCACCACCAGCAATGAGAATAACACCCGCATTTTTAAAGCCTTGCAAAGCCGCTACACACGCACCAACATTAGTCGCTTTAGAGTCATTAACCCAGCTAACACCATCAGTATTAGCCACAAACTGCATTCGATGTTTTAAGCCTTTATAGTGACGTAAAGCTTCACACATCGCCTCTTCTGGTAACCCTAATACACCACCTAATGCTAATGCAGCCAAAGCATTGGCTTGATTATGTATACCTGCTATCAATAACTCATTGACCGCCAATATAGGTCGGCCATGCAACGCTAAAAACTCACCTTCAGAGGTATTAATAACTGAATAATCAGCCTCTTGCTGTAGACCAAAAGTTAAGGCATCTCTACCAGCATCACGCATTGCAATGACTGCGGGATCATCTGCATTTAAAAGCATGACGCCATTGCCAGCATACACTTTACGTTTTTGCTCTGTATAAGCCGCTATGCTTGTATATCTATCTAGATGATCAGCCGAGACATTTAGTATCGTTGCCACAACCGCATTTAATTCGCTAGTTCGCTCTAGCTGAAAACTCGACAACTCCAGCACATAAATCTCTACCTCATCAGCCAGCAAATCAAGTGCTGGCGTACCTAAATTACCGCCTACCGCCGTACACTTCCCAGCAGCTTTAGCCATCGCACCAAGCATGGTAGTTACCGTGCTTTTACCATTAGACCCTGTAATTGCGACAACCGGTTTATCTACAGAACAGGCGAACAAATCTATATCACTTAAAGAACCAACACCGCTTGCTAGAGCTTGTTTAATTAAAGGTTCGTCCATAGAAACGCCAGGGCTAACAATAATATGCGTTGCCAAACCAAATATGGCCGCATCAAACCCACCTGTAAACACCGGAATATCTGGCATTTCAGCTAATAAGGCATCATTAAAAGGCGGTTTATCTCGACTATCAACAATCGCAAACTGAATACCTAATTGACGTAAATAATAAGCCACTGATAAACCCGTCTTACCCAAGCCAACGACTAAAACTTTAGCCGTTTCCTTATTCAGAGAAAACTGTTTATCTAATGTTTGTAAAATCACATCATTATTCATTTTTATCTCAACTTTAAGGTTGATAATCCGACCAGAACTAAAATCACGGTAATAATCCAAAATCTGACAATGATATGTGGCTCTGGCCAACCCTTTAACTCGAAATGGTGATGTATAGGTGCCATTCTAAAAACTCGTTTACCCGTCAACTTAAACGAAGCAACTTGCATAATCACGGAAACTGTTTCCATAACAAACACTCCTCCCATAATTAGTAAAACAATTTCTTGGCGCACTAAAACAGCCACAATACCCAAAGCAGCACCTAAGGCTAACGCACCAACATCGCCCATAAAAACCATGGCAGGATAAGCGTTAAACCATAAAAAACCTAAACCTGCGCCCACTAATGCCGCACAAAAGATAACTAGCTCACCGGCTTTAGGAATATAAGGAATCACCAAATATTCAGCGAACATAACATGTCCGGTTAAATAAGCAAAAATAGCTAATGCCCCGGCGACCATAACGGTTGGCATAATCGCCAAACCATCTAAACCATCCGTTAAATTCACCGCATTACTGGTGCCAACAATAACAAAATAGGTCAAAACCACATAAGTCCAGCCCATATCTATGACTACTTCTTTAAAGAAAGGCACGATAAATTGCGTTTCAGCGGGAACTAGCGCACTTTTATATAAAAATATGGCCGCAGTTAACGCAATAATCGACTGCCACAAATACTTTGCTCGTGCCGATAAGCCATCACTATTACCTAATTTAACTTTCTTATAATCATCAATAAAACCGACCACGCCATAAGCCATCGTGACCAATAACGCCACCCAAACATAACTATTCTCTAAATCACCCCAAAGCAAAGTACTGACAGCAATACTCACTAAAATCAAAGTACCACCCATCGTCGGTGTACCTGCTTTCTCGTAATGACTTTCAGGCCCACTTTGACGAATGCTTTGACCAATATTTTTATTGCTTAAGCTGCGAATCATCGTTGGGCCAACTAAGAAGGAAATCATTAAAGCCGTTAGCGCGCTCAAAATACCGCGCAAAGTCAGATATTGAAACACCTTAAAACTAGGGTCAAACTGAGCTAAATACTCAAATAAATACAGTAACATGCTTACTTTTCCACCTTATTAACCAATGCATTAACCACGTTTTCCATTCTTTGTGCCCTTGACCCTTTCACTAATAACACAACCTTAGGGCTGATTGCTTGTTGTACTGCTGTTATCAAATCTTCTTGCTGCGCAAAAAACTCTGCACCTGCACCAAAAGCTATTACTGTGCTTTCAGCCAATGCCCCAGTCGCAAATAAACGCGTTACACCTGCCTGTTTAATTTGTTCGCCCATTTCGCTATGCAATTGTCCGCTATCTACACCTAGCTCACCAAATGCACCTAAAGCCAGCCATAACTCACCTTCACAGCTTTTGAGCACTGCCAAAGCAGCAGCTAATGAATCAGGATTAGCATTATAAGTATCATTAATAACCCTATACCCAAGCTCCGTTACACTTAACTGTAAGCGGCCTTTTACTGATTTAACCTGCTCTAAGCCTGCTTGTATCTGTTTTATATCAATACCTAATGCCAAGCATGCGGCACTAGCGGCCAAAGCATTTTTAACATTGTGCGCGCCAGCTAAAGATAAACGCATTGGCACTCGCTTATTTTCACTAAGTAAATCAAATTGCGTACAAAACTGTTCACCAGCAAAACCCGTTACAATATTTTCTGCCGTCACATCGGCATTTGCATTCAAGCCAAATGAAAGCACTTTCCGCTGCCCAGCAATCGTGAGCCACTGTGTAAAAAAAGCATCATCTGCATTTAAAACCGCAACACCCTGCTCAGTTAATGACTCAATAATTTCTGCTTTAGCCTGCGCTACGCCAGCAACACTACCAAAGCCTTCAATATGTGCCGCACCAACATTAGTAATGACGGCTACGTCAGGTCTCGCATAAGTACTGGTATAAGCAATCTCACCTGCGTGATTTGCCCCCATTTCTATCACGGCAAATTCATCCTCCGCTTGTAAACGTAATAAAGTTAAAGGCACGCCTATATCATTATTAAAATTGCCCTGGGTAAACAAAACCCGATACTTAACAGCCAAAATAGCGGCAATCATCTCTTTTACGGTAGTTTTGCCATTACTCCCTGTAATGCCGCATACTTTTAGTTGTGCTTTATCTCTAACTGCTCCTGCTAATTCAGCTAAGGCTAAACGCGTATCTCGTACAATAATTTGTGATTTATTACTAACAACTTGTTTGGTAACTAATAATGCTAATGCACCCTTCTCTTCAGCTTGAGCAATAAAGTCATGGCCATCAAATTGCTCGCCTTTAACAGCAACATACAAATCACCTGACAGTAAAATACGCGTATCAATACAAACACCCGAAACCGTTGCATCAGCACCGATTAATTGCCCTTGTACCGTTTCAGCTATTTCTTGCAAAGTCATTAAAATCATAAGGCCAATAATTCCTGAACAATTTCACGATCACTAAAGGGGAGTTGCACGCCTTTTATCTCTTGATAATCTTCATGGCCTTTGCCAGCAATTAAAACTATATCTTTATCTGAACTCATTAAAATACTTTGCTGTATGGCCCTTTTTCTATCATTAATCACACAAATCTTTTCCGTCGGAATACCTGCAATAATCTCATCAATAATTGCCTGCCCTGCTTCAAATCGCGGGTTATCATCAGTAACAATTACACGGTCAGCAAGAGCTTCAGCAATACGCCCCATTTGTGCACGTTTACCCTTATCTCGGTCACCACCACAACCAAAAACTACGGTTAACTTAGCTGCGCAATGCCGCCTTAAGGTTGTTAATACTTTTTCCAATGCATCTGGCGTATGCGCATAATCAACAACCACCATAAGCTTACCAATATCCGCAGTAAAACATTCCATACGGCCAATAATCGGTTTAATAGCTTGTATAGCCTGCAAACACTCACCTAATGGCTTGCCCATCGCCAACAATACAGCCAATACTGACAAACAATTCTGCAAATTAAAATCACCCAATAAAGCAACCTTAAGTTTATGCTGCTCAGCCTGCCAAAATACGTCACATTCAATACCTAATAGCGAATATTTAACATTTCTTACTTGAATGCTCGTATCTTTGTTATGCACTTTATCTTGCATGCTATAAGTAAATACAGGCACTTGTGCAGAAATTGCCGATAAAACACGCTCAGCATAAGCATCATCTAAATTGACCACGACATACTGCAGAT
Organism: bacterium; assembly: GCA_030591965.1. Taxonomy (GTDB): domain Bacteria; phylum Pseudomonadota; class Gammaproteobacteria; order Methylococcales; family Methylomonadaceae; genus Methyloprofundus. The sequence continues at coordinate 25,395 of JAUVAA010000002.1, read as the reverse complement.
CAGGCCATTGAACTAAACGTAATTTAGTTTGAAAATAAGCTTCCAAGCTGCCGTGATAATCTAAATGATCACGACTCAAATTATTAAACACCGCGCCGCTAAAGTTAATAGCATTGACGCGACCTTGCTCTAATCCATGCGATGAAACCTCCATCGCAACATTTTTTATATTTTCCGCGACAAACTCAGCGTATATTTTTTGTAGCATTAACGCATCAGGCGTCGTGTTACAGGTTCTTTGTAAATTTGGACAAATACCCCAACCGAGTGTGCCAATAACACCGCAGTCATCAAGTACTTGTGCCAAAAACTGACTACAGGAGGTTTTACCATTCGTCCCAGTAATACCCACAACATGCAACTGCCTAGTAGGCCAGCCATAATATTTAGCGGCCAAATCACCCAATTTATCGGCTAACTGCTCAACTGCAATTAAACTTAAACCAATGACAGGCTCAGCCAATAACTTCCCACCATTCGCCGGATCATAAATAATAGCGACAGCGCCCTGCTGCTGAACTTGATGCGCAAACTTCATCCCATGCTGCTTAGCCCCAGCTAAAGCAAAAAAAACACCGCCAGCACCCACAGCTCGACTATCTAAAGCAATATGTGTGAGCTCTACATCCTGCTGCACATCAGCAACACCTGCTAATAATTCTACTAACTGCATATCACTGTTTGCTTAATAATACCGACATGGTTTGCTCTTCATCAGGAGCAATACCTAAAACTCTTAGCGCGCCACCCATGACTTTAGCAAAAATTGGCGCAGCCACTAAACCACCATAATAATCACCTTGCGGTGAATCAACCATCACAGCAATGACTAATTTTGGATCGCTAGCAGGTGCCATACCAACAAATACGGACAAATGATCATCGCCATAACCTCCCTTTCTACTGGCTTTTTTAGCCGTGCCCGTTTTACCCGCCACTCGATAACCATCTACTCGCGCTCGAGTCGCAGTACCACCTTTTTGCACAACCTGTTCAATCATTGTTCTTACTTTTATTGCTGTTTTAGGCGATAAAACCTGCATAGCATATTCATCTTTTTCACGTTTCAACAAACTCACTGTATGTAACACGCCATCATCAGCTAAAACCGTGTATGCCCGAGCCAACTGTAAAGTGGACATTGAGACTCTATAACCAAATGATAAAGTTGCCTGCTCAAACTTACTCCAACCAAAATACTCGGGCAAAATGCCACTCGCTTCTCCAGGAAAATTAACCCTAGGAGCGACACCAAACCCTAAGTCATGATAAAAACGCCAGAAATAATCAGACGGCATGGATAAGGCAATTTTACTGGCCGCAACATTGCTTGATTTTTTCAAGACATCCGTTAAGTTTAAAGTGCCGTATTTATGATCGTCCTTAACCTTTCTACCTTTAATCTTAAAATCTTTAGTATCAAACATCTGCGTATCTTTAATAAACCCGCCCTCTAAAGCAGCAGCAACAACTAAAGGTTTCATTGTTGAGCCAGGCTCATAAACATCAGTTATTGCTCTATTCCGATAACGAGATATCTTTAAGTTTTTACGCATATTCGGGTTAAAAGACGGCTGATTAACTACCGCTAAAATATTTCCCGTTTCGGCCTCTAATATCACCAAAGAAGCAGACTTTGCCCTATGCTTTACTACGCCAGCCTTTAATTCTTTATAAGCTAAATACTGCAAACGCTCATCAATACTTAATTGTAAATCCTGCCCATCCACTGGCTCTTTAATGCTTTCCAGGTTTTGCTCTTCGATAATGCGTCTCTTACCATCTCGAATAACACGCTTACTACCGGCAACCCCTTTCAAGCTTGAGTTATACATTAACTCCAAGCCCTCTTGACCCTTATCATCTATATTAGTAAACCCTAACAGATGAGCCGCAACCTCCCCAGCAGGATAGAAGCGTTTAAACTCTCGAATAAAACCTATACCTGGCAAGCCTAAAGCCTTAACTTCTACCGCTACGCTAGGCTCAATATGTCTTTTTAAATAGACAAATTGCTTATGTGTTGAAGCATCAAAAGCTTTTAGCAACCTAGTTAAAGACATTCCCAAAAGTTTCGCCGCCTGCTTAAACCGAATACCACCTAAATCACTACAAATTAATTTGGACTCTTCGATTTCTGTCTCTTTACAATACTGAGGGTTAACCCAAACTGATTCCACTGGCGCACTAACAGCAAGGCTTTCACCATTACGATCCTTAATTTGCCCCCTATAAGCCGCAATCTTGACCGTACCAACCTGCCGACTTCGTCCTTGCTTCTGCAAAAACTGTGTATCCATAACTTGCAACTGTATTGCTTTCAAAATCAGCACACAGACTCCAAGTAGCATAAAAACTAACACCAACTTTCTTCTTCCCGAAAAATCGCTGGCCTTTTTACTGTTTTTTTTCTTTTCAGCAACCGACATAGCTAAAGCTTTATATAAACGATAGATTTCCGCTCTAACTCTACTAAACCCATTGTTTTTCTAGCGGTTTCTTCGACCCTATTATGATCTGCCAACATACGCTCTTCGAGTGTTAACCTGCCCCACAACACTTCCAATCGATCCAACTCTTGCTCAGCTTTTTGTATTTCAATAAAAACCAATCGAGAATTATACTTAGCATAAATAACCGCCAAGCCCGAACCTACCAGCATTATCAGCAAAATTACGACAAACATACGCTCCATAATTCAGTATTACTTACGCTCTGCAACACGCATAACAGCACTGCGCGCTCTAGTATTCTGTGTCAACTCTTCTGCCCCAGCCTTAATTGCCTTACCACATTTTATTAGCCTTATCGCAGCCAACTCATCAGCCCGCATAGGTAACTTAACTGGATTGTACTTGCCCCGCGACTCATCCCTAATAAAGCGCTTAACAATTCTATCTTCTAAAGAATGAAAAGAAATCACCGCGAGCTTACCACCACTCGCTAAAACATTAACCGCCTGCTCTAAGACGGCGATTATTTCATCTAACTCGTGATTTACTGCTATTCTTACCGCCTGAAAACTACGTGTAGCGGGGTGCTTATGTTTTTCTCTAAACGGGATTGCCTCTACCAATAAGTCAACAAACTGCTTAGTTGTCTCTAAAGGTGCTTCTAACCTCTGCGCGACAACAGCAGCAGCAATTCGCCGTGCAAAGCGCTCTTCACCATAATCATAAAGCACACGCACTAAATCTTGTTCCGAGACACTAGCCAACCATTCGGCCGCCGATAACCCCGAACTGCAGTCCATACGCATATCTAACGGACCATCCTGCATAAAACTAAAGCCACGCTCGGCATTATCTAACTGCGGCGAAGAAACCCCAAAGTCCATGAGAATCCCATCAACCTTACCTATCCATCCGCGCTTTTCTACTACATTTAGTAACTGCGAAAAACAACAATGCTCTAACTCAAACCGCGGGTCTTTAGATAGCTCCTGCGCAATATCAGAGTTGATCGCATCCAAGTCTCTATCTAATGCCAGCAATTTCCCATCGGAACCTAATTGCTGCAACAAACCTTTACTATGTCCGCCCCGACCAAAAGTACAATCGATATAAATCCCATCTGGTTTAATGGTTAATTCACGCAAAGCTTCGCTATATAACACCGGTAAATGCATGATTTTCCCAATTAAAAAGATAAATTACTTACTCCACTCAAATCGTCATCTTGGTCGCCACTCATCCACTCATCTTCTTTGGCGTTCCAGGATGCTTCATTCCATATTTCAAACTTATTCAACTGACCAACTAAAATCAGTTTTTTTTCCATTCCAGCAAATTTTCTTAATTTTTCTGACAATAATATACGCCCTTGCGCATCCATTTCTGCTTCAATTGCATAACCAATAACAAAACGACGCAATTTTCCAGCCATTTTATCCAAGGTAGGTAACTTACTAATAGTTAACTCTAATTTATTCCATTCAGGCAGAGGATAAACCCATAAACACCCAGGCTCACCAACACAGCGCTCATTCACAGCAACAGTTACAACTAATTGACACTCACAACAGTCGTGTAACTCCTCTCGGTACCGAGTGGGAATTGCACAACGGCCTTTTGCATCTAAATTAATTGCCGTGACACCTCGAAACACCCAACCCCCTGAAATAACCACTGTTTTCCTAAAAAAACTACTTTCCACCACTTTTCACCACTGCGGATAACTATAGTTTTCTAGCATTCGTTAGTCAAGGTTGTTTAAAAATAAAGCCAATCTTTCTTAAAAATCACTATCTTACCCACTAATTTTGCATTTAAAATTACCCAAAATAACAATAGCTATCAAGTATTTAAAAAATGTTGTTAATGTGATATATCGGAATCCAAAATATAATCATTTCCTTATAATTAACTGAACTAAAACCTCCCCCCCTGCCTCACAGTAATTACAAAACTTACAGGCAATAAAAAAGCTCATAAAATGTCACACAAGCGCACTTTATGAGCTTAAAATCACATCGCCGGAGAGTATATTCCGGCAACATTTACATCTTATTGCATACTACTGCCGCATTTCCCTTCACCACATTTTCCTTCCATAGCTTTCGCATTAGCTTTTTTAGCTCCAGGCATAGGCTTATTGCCTGCACATTTACCTTCCGCTGTTTTTTCTAAAGCACCTGGAGCTGTCATGCTGGCTCCGCATTTTCCCTCACCACAAGCACCCGCTTTCATTTTCATATCGCCTTGCTTAGACTTATCAGCTTCCGCAACATGCATATAACCATTTGCTAATTCAGTTAGCGCAAATGGGTTACTCTCAACACCAACAAACTCTTCCGCTTGAGCTGTTGTTACAGCCAAACCTGAAAACAGTGTCGTTCCTACTACCATTGCTAAAGGTGATTTTTTTATACTCATTTTTTATTTCCTCAATATAATTTTTTAAAGTCAGTTTTAAGCCAATAGGAAAATTGTCGCTAATCCTAAAAAGGACATAAATCCAATCACATCAGTCACGGTAGTTAACAACACACCACCCGCTAACGCAGGATCGATCCCTCTTTTTTGTAAAAAGAGTGGAATCATAACCCCAGCAAAAGCCGCGCAGGTTAAATTAATAATCATGGCTCCACCAAGCATCATACCTAATGGCATATCTGAGAACCAAGCCGCAGCAATCAAAGCCACAACGACAGACCAAACAATACCATTTAACGCACCAACAGCTAATTCCTTAAACAAAAAGGACATAGCGTTCGCTGAACTAATCTGATGTAATGCCAAACCACGAATCACTAGAGTCAAGGTTTGACTACCAGCAATCCCCCCCATACTAGCAACCACCGGCATTAATACTGCCAAAGCAACAATTTCATCAATCGTTGCTTCAAACAGACCAATGACCCATGACGCTAAGAATGCGGTAAATAAATTCACACCCAACCATACAGCTCGTCGCTTGGCACTAACCAAAACAGGCGAGAACAAATCATGCTCTTCATCCAAACCTGCTGAACTCAAAATAGCGTGATCTGCTTCCTCTCTAATAACATCAACCACATCATCGACGGTAATTCGCCCTACTAGCAAGCCATTCTCATCGACAACACCAGCCGATAAAATATCTCTATGCTCGAAAATAGTGGCAACTTCGGACACCGGCATATTCAAAGGAATTTCCGCGATAGAAACATCCATTAATTTAGACACAACCATAAGTGGGTCACTAGTCAAAATCGTAGCCGCAGGCAGCATGCCTTGATAATGATTCTCACGATCCACAACAAACAGGCTATCCATATTTCCTGTCATTTTTTTTTGCACTCGCAATAAGCGCAAAACGGTATCTATAGTAACATCCGCCCTTATAGTCAAAACATCCATCGTCATTAAGCCACCCGCTGTATGCCCATCATAAGCAAGTGCAGCTTCAAGCCGACTATCCTTCTTTTTCTTCAGGATTTTATCTCTGATTTCAGCAGAAAAATCACCGACTAAATCAGCTAAATCTCTCGGTGCCAATTCATTTGCACCAATCACTAAATCCTGTGCAGAAGTGTGCTCAATAAGGCCAATGCGCACCTCGCCTTGAAGGGGCACGAGTATCTGCCCCATGACTTCAGGAGCAACAATAGCCCATAACTGATACCTATAATCGATAGGCAACGACCTGAGCAATAAAGCAATTTCAGCCGGATACAAACTCAGCAGATGACTACGCGCCTCATAAAGTGCACCATCATCTAAGTCCTTCATAATCCGCTCTAAGTGTATATCAGAGTGATCTTGTGGTCTATTTACTTGCATATCTATCCTTTTTTATTTCCTAGCAACCGACTAAGCAGGCAAACCACCTTTTTCACTGTAACTCTCGGTGCCTGATAATGACATTGAATGCCTTGCTCTGAAAGTGTCGCGCAAGACTATCCACTAAAAATACCGAACGATGCTGCCCTCCGGTACAACCGACAGCAACGGTTAAATAACTACGATTTTCCTTTTCAAATCGCGGAATCCAGCGATCTAAAAGACCTGAAATATCTTGAAAAAACTCTGTAACTATTGATTCTGAGCTTAAGAAATCTATTACCGGCTGATCTTTACCAGTAAATCCTCGAAGCTCTGGACTCCAATACGGGTTTGGCAAACAACGCGCATCAAATACAAAATCAGCATCTAAAGGTAAGCCATGCTTAAATCCAAAAGATTGTGTTTGTATAGAAATTTTTTGCTGCGAACCTTCTTGAACATACCCTCTAATCAGCTCTCTTAATTGATGATAGTGAGTACGACTCGTATCAACGACTAAATCCGCACATTTTGCAACAGACGTGAGCATTTCTTTCTCAACTTTAATCGCCTCTTTTAATGGCAAATTCAAGTCAGTTAGCGGGTGTCGTCGTCTTGTTTCACTATAACGTTTCAGTAATACTTCAGCTTCTGCTTGCATATAAACCACATCACAATGAATACCTTGCGCTCTAATTAAAGCCAACTTATCCGCAAAAGCATACAAACTTTCACCGTGATTTCTAGCATCAATCCCAATTGCTGTTTTCTCATAAGTCTTGGGATCTTGCTGCATCACATTAGTAACAAAATCATCTAGTAAAGTAATCGGCAAATTATCTATGCAGTAAAATCCGCAATCCTCAAGGGTAGCTAAAGCAATACTTTTTCCTGATCCGGATAATCCAGTCAAAATCAATAATTTCATAGTCTCAGTAGGGGATACCATCCTTCAGGAATGAAGCCTAAACGAAGAATATAACCCTCTATACTCTTGATAAGCTCATTTCTGTATGCATGGCTTTGCTATTTATAATATATAAGCCATGCATACAGCATAAATTAACTGCGGCGTGCTTGAGTTTTTTCTTTATGTTTAATAATTTGACGATCTAATTTATCAACCATACTATCAATAGCCGTATACATATTCTCTTGAACATCATCAGCAAATAATGTTGCACCACTAATTTGCACTGTCGCTTCTGCTTTTTGCTCTAGTTTTTCTACTGTCAAAATAACATGCACATCAGTTACATTATCAAAATGACGCTTCAATTTACCAATTTTCTCTTCTACGTGCTGCTTCATTGCTTCTGTTACTTCAACGTGATGACCAGTTATGCTAACTTGCATATTTTTAACTCCTAATAGTGCTCAAAAAAAAACAGTCATTATACTACTTTCTTACAAAAGTCGCTTTCTTTGACTAGATGATGGAATAGATATTGCTTCGCGGTACTTAGCGATAGTGCGCCTCGCAACATTAATTCCCTTTTCTTCCAATAAACCCGCAATTTTACTATCGCTTAATGGCTTTGCGGGGTTTTCCGTACTAACTAACTCTTTGATAAACGCCCTAATGGCCGTGGCCGAACATTCTCCTCCCGCAGATGTCGAAACATGACTGGAAAAAAAATACTTAAATTCAATAACCCCATTGGGTAAATGCATATATTTCTGCGTAGTTACCCGGGAAATAGTTGACTCATGCAACTCCAATTCTTCTGCAATATCCCTTAATACCATGGGCTTCATGGCAATTTCCCCATGCTCAAGAAACTCTATTTGCTTAGCAATAATACTACGTCCAACACGCAATAAAGTATCGTTTCGACTATGTAAGCTCTTAATAAACCACCTTGCTTCCTGCAAATGCTCTTTCATACTGACATTATCTTTACTATTATCTGCACGCTTAATCATGCTCGAATAAAAGGGATTAACCCGTAACTTAGGCGCAATATCGGGATTTAATTCGACTCGCCATTCTCCGTCAACCTTAAAAACAAACAAATCAGGCACAATATATTCAGACTCACTCTCTTCAATAGATCGCCCAGGCTGCGGGTCTAGCGAGCGCACTAAAGCAATAATGTCCGCCAATTTAGTTTCTGAAACTGCCAACTTGCGCATCAACTTAACTTGATCTTGTGCTGCCAATATATCCAAAAACCGCTCTACCAACTCTAAAGCCGGTTCTTTAAAAGGCGTAGTGTCTGGTAACTGCACTAACTGTAAGCGCAAACAATCTTGCAAATTCTCTGCCGCTACCCCCGCGGGGTCAAATCGCTGTATACGATGCAAAACTGCATACAGCTCATCCATCTCTAGGTCTTCCAACTGCTCAGCCAAGCCCTGATATATATCATCTGGAGTACCATTTAAATAGCCATCACCATTAACTGAATCAATAACCGCCATAGCTATTGCTTTATCCCTGTCGGTAAAAGGCACCATTTCCATTTGCCATAACAAATGATCCTGCAAGCTATCTGCTTTACTTCGCTGCACTTCAAAATCAGGCATATCTCCAGCTGGCTCAGCAGCCGTACCCATTTGCACAGATTCGAATACGTCCTCCCAAGAACTATCCGTAGGCAGCTCATCAGGCACATCTGTTTGCGAGCCTTCACTACTAGTCTGATCTGTTTTATCTACCGTATTTTCAACAACTTTTTGTTCATTTAAAGAGCCTCCTTCATCCTCAACAACTTCAAGCATCATATTTGAATCTAATGCTTGCTGAATTTCTTGCTGTAAGTCGAGTGTTGATAGTTGCAGTAACTTGATCGCCTGCTGTAACTGAGGCGTCATAGATAACTGCTGCCCCATGCGGAGTTGCAAAGACTGTTTCATTCAGCTAGCTTACCTTAAGATCAAACGAAGTAAATACCATAAAATATCCCTTAAAGACTAAAATTTTCACCCAGATAAACTCGTCGCACTTCTTCATTAGCGACAATATCAGCAGAAGATCCTTCAGCAATTACCTCTCCTGCATTTAAAATATAAGCCCGATCACAAATCCCTAGCGTTTCTCGGACATTATGCTCGGTAATTAAAACACCAATATTTCTATTTTTTAAGTGAGCAATGATTTTCTGAATTTCAATAACCGAAATAGGGTCGACACCCGCAAAAGGCTCATCCAGCAGAATAAATTCAGGATCTGTTGCCAATGCTCTGGCAATTTCAACCCTCCGCCGCTCGCCACCTGACAAACTCATCCCTATATTATGGCGAATATGCGTAATGCTAAACTCAGCTAATAATTCATCAATAATTAACTCTATTTTTTCCTTGTTCAGCCCTTTTCTTAATTCCAATACTGCACGCAGATTATCTTCAACACTTAACTTACGAAATACAGAAGCTTCCTGAGGTAAGTACCCTACCCCCATCTTAGCGCGTATATGCATTGGGTATTGAGTAATATCTTTATCATCATAAAAGATATGCCCCGAATCTGCACGCACCAAACCGACCACCATATAAAAACTCGTAGTTTTACCTGCACCATTCGGCCCCAACAAACCAACAATCTCATTACTACCCACATGCAAAGATACATTCTGCACCACAGCACGCTTGCCATAAGTCTTGCCAATATTTTTTGCTGACAAAATCGCCATAATTACTTTTTAGACTCGCTTTTAGGCTGCAAAATTACATGCACACGCTTACTTGAGGAACCTTCCTGCCCAGCCTTAACGACTTCACTAACACGATCATATTCTATTCTTTCACTAGCAGTACTATTCCCCCCCTGCCAGACCACAGCTTTTTGTATCATAACAAGCACTGCAGTTTCTGGGTAATACTCAGCAATTAAAGAGTTGCCATGCACATCCTCCTTACCCGCTTCAGGTGTTTGCTGAAACTTTACCGGCGCGCCAGTCGCGACCATTTTTTTTATTTCTCTATTCTCCAAATAAACTACAACTTTATCCGCATCTAAGCGCATAGTTCCCTGAATAATAATGACTTTTCCAGCATAAGTACTCAGACCTTTTTTATCATCATAAAATCCTGAATCAGACTCGATGGTAATAGGTTGCTTGCTATCACTTTCTAACGCATACGCACTTATACAAAAAGTCATCATCAATGCAAAAAGTATTTTCAATAACCATTTATTCATATACATGCCTGCCTTTAACATTTGCTAATAACTCGATATACAAAGGGTCCTGATAAACCAATCTCATTCCCGTACCCGACATCTTATCGGTTTCACTCACCAATTCAGCCCAGTCATCTGTTTCTGCATAATTTCGTTTCGGCTCTACACGTAAGTTCGTTGTTTTAATATTAACTTCGCGCACCGATTCTGCTGCAGCACGATCAATAAATACTTGTCCTTGCAAAAATATCTTCTCGCCACCCGCACTAATCACACCTGTCTGCGCACGAATAATCCAAGGCGGCAAGAGGCCTTGATATAAGGTCATTACCGGCTTAGTCAGCTCCGTTTCATCATTATCACTATAATGCGCCGCGTAATCAGCATCTATTTTTTCTTTGGCAACGCCCAATTCACTCATCTGTGTTTTACTATAATTTACCGCAAAATGATCTGCACTATGCTCTACCTTCTTTAATTGCTTCTGAGCACCTTTATCATCGCCACGGTTAGCCGCCCACATCGAAACTAAGAAAATAAAGAACAAAAAAATAGCACTTTTATATTGCTGCAACATCATTAGCCAGCTTTATACGACTCAACTAGCGCGGACATTTTGCCTTGCGCTTGCAAGATAAAATCACACACCTCACGCACAGCACCTAACCCACCAACTTGCCTCGTCTGCCAATCTACATAAGGCAAAATTTGTTCATTAGCATCTTGCACTGCAATCGCTAAACCGACCTGAGTTAGCACGGGCAAATCAATTAAATCATCGCCCACATGCGCCATTTGTTCAAGAGCACAGCCCGTTTTTAGCATAATATCTTGCAGCGCAACCCCCTTATCTAATTGCTCAAGATAAACCAAATCGATACCTAACATTTCCATACGCAAAGCAACGGGTTTAGAGCCTCGACCTGAAATTATCGCAACCTTAATTCCCGATTTTTGCAGCAACTTAATACCTAAACCATCACGCACATTAAAGGATTTATACTCTTCGCCTTGCTGATCAAAATAAAGCTTCCCATCCGTTAAAACGCCATCAACATCCAAAATCAATACTTTGATCTTTTTGGCTTTTTCCGTTCTATCTTGCATATCAGACGATTCCTGCGTGAATTAAGTCGTGCATATTAAGCGCGCCAACGACTTTATTTCCGTCATTCACAACGATTAAAGCGTTAATTTTCTTTTCTTCCATTACCTGCATTGCCTCAGCTGCTAAAATATCCGAGCGTATCACCTGACAATCTGCAGTCATTACATCAGCCACCAGCGCAGTATTAATATCGATCGATTTTGCCAATATACGACGTAAATCGCCATCTGTAAAAATACCCAATAAATAGCCTTGCGCATCTACAACAGCCGTCATACCTAACTTTTTAGCCGTCATCTCTACTAATGCACCCATAACGTCCACATCACCTGTAACAACCGGCAATTGATCTCCCGCATGCATAATATCACTAACTAAAACCAGCAAGCGTCTTCCTAAACTCCCACCTGGGTGCGACAAAGCAAATTCATCGCGTGTAAACCCCTGCAGTGTCATTAAAGTTACAGCGAGCGCATCACCCATAACAAGTGCTGCTGTGGTGCTAGCTGTCGGCGCTAAACCTAAAGAGCAGGCTTCTTTTTCTACGGCGTTACTAATATGCGCAGAAGAAAATTTTGCTAAAGTAGATTCAGACCTGCCCGTCATTGCTATCATCGGCACTGCGAGACGCTTAATCAAGGGTAATAGCGTTACAATTTCAGCCGTTTCACCCGAATTAGATAAGGCCAGTACGACATCCTGCCGAGTAATCATACCTAAATCGCCATGACTTGCTTCGCCAGGATGCACAAAGAAAGCAGGCGTTCCAGTACTCGCTAACGTTGCCGCAATCTTCCCTGCAATATGTCCCGACTTGCCCATCCCCGTGACGACAACCCTACCTTTACAAGCCGCAATCAAATGACAAGCTTGAATAAAATTCTCATCAATTTTTGCGCTTAGCACATTAACAGCCTGCGCTTCTATATTAATAACCTCGCAAGCCGTGGCCATTAACTGTTTATCATCCATATCTACTAACCTTATAAAGCGACACTTTGAAAAATAGTCCACTGATAAAATAAGTAAGCTGATAATAAAGCCGAACCTTCCCAGCGATTAATATTACCCGCATTAGAAAGTCCTATGCCTAAAATAAATAATATTCCGGTCATCCCAAGCAAAACAGGGAAGTCACGACTAATCACCGTCGCATCCACAGGCCCTGGCGCTATCAAAGCAGGCAAAGAATACACTGCTAATAAATTATAAACATTAGACCCAATGACATTACCAACCGCTAAATCATCTTCACCTTTTAAAACACTACTAATGGATGCCGCTAGTTCAGGTAAACTAGTTCCCAGCGCGACAATAGTCAATCCGATCACCAAATCACTCACACCCATAGTTTGAGCAATATTCACCGCCGCCCAAACTAAAACTTTTGAACTGACTAACAAGCCAACCAAACCTACAGCGAAATATATCCAAGCCTTATTATTAGGCATTGTTTCAGGAATTTCAGCTTCCATTTCTTGAGCTAAAACATCATTTTTTCGATCAGCCAGAGCAGTTCTAATCAACCAAAGTAAAAATAAAGCCAACGCAACCAACATCATTACGCCGTCAACAACACTTAAGCCATCTAAAGCCAACACATAACAAAAAACACTAATAAGCATTAAAACGGGCAACTCACGTTTCAATAAGCCTGAATGAAAAGCCAACGGCGATATTAGTGCCGTACACCCCAAGATTAAGCCAATATTTGCAATATTAGAGCCAATGGCATTACCAATCGCCAAGCCTGAATTACCTTGCACTGAAGCCAAGAATGCCACTAGAATTTCAGGAGCCGAAGTCCCCAAACCAACAATAGTCAAACCAACCAATAAAGGTGAAACACCTAAATTGCGCGCGATCGACGAAGTTCCATCAACAAACCAGTCAGCCGCAAAAACCAAGACTACTAAACCTAGAGCCAAGGCAATAAAATCAATTAACATAATTCTTTTGGTGCAAAAATTGCATATTGTGCCATAAAAACAAACCAGCCCCTAAGCTATCATCATAAATCAAAAGACCAGCACAAAAAAGAGGCGATTATAGCCAAAAAACTAACTATAACCGCCTGACTTTTTATAGGAGCAGCGAGTCAAATAATGCAATCAAGAATTAATCACTCCACTTCCAGTCACGAATTTCAGGCATGTCATCGCCATGCTGACGCACGTATTGCTGATGATCAATCAACTTATCACGCATCATTTGCTGCACATACACCGCGCGATGACGTAGCGAAGGCACGCGCTTAACGACATCCATGACTAAATGAAAGCGATCTAAATCATTCATCACCACCATATCAAACGGCGTTGAAGTTGTACCTTCTTCCTTATAACCACGAGCATGGATATTGCTATGATTTGGACGTCGATAGGTCAATCGATGAATCAACCAAGGGTATCCATGATAAGCGAAAATCACCGGCTTATCTGGAGTAAAAATATCTTCAAATTCACGATCAGACAAGCCATGCGGGTGCTCTTCTTGTGGCATCAACTTCATTAAATTGACCACATTGACTACTCTGATTTTTAGCTCAGGCAGTAATTCACGCAAAATCTTAACTGCCGCCAAAGTTTCTAACGTAGGCACATCACCAGCACAAGCCATAACGACATCAGGCTCACCCGTTTCTTGATCATTGCTCGCCCAATCCCAAACACCAAGCCCAGCAGTACAATGCTTGATCGCCGCATCCATATCCAGCCATTGCTCGGCATTTTGCTTACCACAAACAACAACATTAATATAATTTCGACTACGCAAACAATGATCCGTCACCGATAACAAGGTGTTAGCATCAGGCGGCAGATAGACACGAATAACCGAAGATTTTTTATTCACTACATGATCGATAAAACCTGGATCTTGATGCGAGAAACCATTATGGTCTTGACGCCATACATGCGATGACAATAAATAGTTCAAGGAAGCAACAGGGCGACGCCATTCAATTTCACTAGTAGTCTTCAGCCATTTCGCATGCTGATTAAACATTGAGTCAATAATATGAATAAAGGCTTCATAGCAATTAAAAAAGCCATGGCGGCCAGTCAATAAATACCCTTCCAACCAACCTTGGCAGGTATGCTCAGATAAGATCTCCATAACCCGACCATCCGCCGCCAAATGATCATCTTCAGGAATTGTCGCATCCAACCAAGTTCTGCCCGTTCCTTCAATAGCAGCTCCCCAACGATTTGAAGCTGTTTCATCTGGGCCAAACAAACGAAAATTTTGTTCTTTAGCATTGGCGTTCATTACATCGCGTAAAAAAGTACCTTGTACACGCGTGGCTTCCGCTTTTACCGCTCCAGGTTGCGGTACATCGACAGCATAATCACCAAACCAAGGCATATGTAATTTTCTCAGCAGCAAACCACCATTGGTATGCGGATTATCACTCATCCGCTTTTGATAGTTCGGCGCTAATTCTTTTAACTCAGCTAAAAAAGTACCATTTTCATCAAATAATTCTTCTGCTTTATAGCTTTTCAACCAGGTTTCTAATAACTTTAAGTGCTCAGGGTCTTCACGTACTGCCGCAAAAGGCACCTGATGCGAGCGCCAGAAATCTTCTGTCTTCTTGCCATCAACTTCTTTAGGCCCCGTCCAGCCTTTAGGTGAACGCAAAATAATCAGCGGCCAAGTTGGGCGAGCTGGCACACCTGAATCACGTGCTTGTTTTTGAATGGCTTTGATTTCAGCAATGACAGCATCCATTGTGGCCGCCATTTTCTGATGCATTACATCAGGATCAGAGCCTTCAACAAAATAAGGTTTATAACCATAACCAACAAATAAACTTTCTAATTCTTCTTTCGGCATACGCGCCAAAAGCGTTGGGTTAGCAATTTTATAGCCATTCAAATGCAAAATTGGCAGTACTGCGCCGTCACGAATTGGGTTTAGGAATTTATTCGAGTGCCATGAAGTCGCCAATGGACCCGTCTCCGCCTCACCATCACCAACCACGCAACAAGCGATCAAGTCTGGGTTATCGAAAACCGCACCATAAGCATGAGAAACCGAATAACCTAACTCGCCACCTTCATGCATAGATCCTGGCGTTTCAGGAGCAACATGACTGGGAATACCACCAGGAAAACTAAATTGTTTAAATAAACGACGCATACCCACTGCATCTTCAGAAATATCAGGGTAATACTCACTATAAGTGCCTTCCAGCCAAGTATTCGCCACAATGCCGGGGCCACCATGCCCAGGCCCTGCAATATAAAGTGCATTTAAGTCTTGAGACTTAATCACTCTATTCATATGCGCATAAATGAAGTTCAACCCTGGAGTTGTCCCCCAATGACCTAATAGACGAGGCTTCACATGCTCTAAAGTTAATGGCTCCCGCAATAACGGATTACTCATTAAGTAAATTTGCCCAACAGACAAGTAGTTAGCCGCACGCCAATAAGCATGTATTTTAGCCAACTCATCACTCGATAAAGGCTGTTCTTCAATGTTCATACTTAAATTTCCTAATAGTAGGTAAACACACACAAAAGATAAGTTCAAATTATAGTGTGCAGATTTCAATAAAGCTACCTTGCCACTGAAAAAATACCTGTAGAAACGAGCTTTCAACTATAATGCTTACTTTTTTGCGCAACAGGTAAAATTTTTTCTTATGATTTCCATACGTAACTTAACTTTCTCGCATGGCAACAGAAAAATTTTTGACAATATATCACTCGATATTATGCCGCACAAAATTACGGCCATCATGGGTCCTAGTGGCACGGGGAAAACTACCCTATTAAAGCTCATAGGCGGGCAAATAAAACCTGATAGCGGCACTATATTAATCGACCAAGAAAACGTACACGCACTTTCTCGCAGCAAACTATTCACCTTGCGCAAAAAGATGGGCATGCTCTTTCAAAGTGGCGCACTACTCACCGATATGTCTGTTTACGATAATATTGCCTTCCCTATTAGAGAGCACACCAAACTACCTGAGTCCATGATTCGCACGCTGGTATTAATGAAACTGAATGCTGTCGGCTTGCGCGGTGCACGCAACTTAATGCCCAGCGAATTATCCGGCGGCATGGCTAGACGTGTCGCCATGGCAAGAGCTTTAGCGCTTGACCCCAATATGATCATGTATGACGAGCCGTTTACCGGACAGGATCCGATTTCACTGGGTGTTTTAGTAAAACTCATTCAAACACTCAACCAAACATTAGGCTTAACCAGTATTGTTGTCTCTCACGACGTACAAGAAACTGCCGAAATTGCTGATTATATTTACTTATTATCCGAAGGAAAAATTGCCGGCCAAGGCACGCCCGAAGAACTCAGCCATTCAGAATCCGCTTGGGTTCAGCAATTTATGCAAGCCAAAGCGGATGGCCCCGTGCCTTTTCATTATCCAGCAAATGACTTTACCACCGACCTACTCGCTAATAATTAAGCAATGAATATATTCCAATCACTAGGCCAATCTACCTTAAAAGCGCTAGCAAAATTAGGCCGCAGCAGTCTTTTTTTTATATCCCTATTAATGGCATTGGGCTATGTCTTAAAACGCCCCAATTTACTGATCAAACAACTCTATAGTGTCGGTGTACTAACATTTTGGCTAATTTGTATCTCCGGCCTTTTTGTTGGCATGGTGCTTGGGCTACAAGGCGTATACACTCTATCTACCTTTGGTGCCGAATCATCATTAGGTATTATGGTTGCCGCTTCATTGGTCAGAGAACTTGGCCCCGTGGTTAGCGCCTTACTCTTTGCTGGGCGTGCAGGCTCTGCCTTGACCGCTGAGATTGGCTTAATGAAGGCGACCGAGCAACTTTCAGGCATGGAAATGATGGCTATTGACCCGCTTAAATACATTATTGCCCCACGCTTTTTTGCCGGACTCATTTCGCTTCCATTACTGGCTGCTTTATTTAGCGCCATTGGTATTATAGGCGGGCATTTAGCGGGCGTAGAATTATTAAACGTGGATGCTGGCGCTTACTGGTCGCAAATGCAAAGTTCAATCGATTTTTATGATGATATTATCAACGGAGTCATAAAAAGCATTATTTTTGCTTGGCTAATTTCTTGGATTGCCTTATTTGAAGGCTACGATGCACTCCCTACATCAGCCGGCATTAGTCGCGCGACAACACGCACAGTTGTTAATTCAGCGTTCGCTATTCTTTTATTTGACTTTTTATTAACCGCCCTTATGTTTGGAGCAAATTAATCATGCAGTACAAATCCCTAGAGATTTTAGTCGGCTTTTTTGTCAGTATCGCCATTGCTGCCCTTTTCTTTCTTGCCCTGCAAGTCAGCAATTTTAACGCCCTAAAGGACAATGGTAGCTACACCGTAAGCGCACATTTTGATGATGCTGGCGGACTAAAAGCAAAAGCGCTCGTCTCTATGGCGGGCGTGCCTATTGGACGTGTAACTGAAATTAATTTCGATGCTCGCAATTTTGACGCCGAGGTCATCATGCGCATAGACTCGCGTTACAACACACTACCTAGCGACACCTCAGCAAGCATATTAACCTCTGGTTTACTAGGTGATAAATATGTAGGCTTAACGCCAGGTGGACTAGATGAAACTTTACAAGAAGGCAGCACCATCGAGTTAACCCAGTCAGCGTTAGTACTGGAACGACTTATCAGCCAATTCCTATTCAATTCATCGGATAAGTCTGAATAAAACCATGCAAAACATAGAAATAACCAGACCTGAACTGGGAAGTTATATACTTAAAGGTAACCTGATTTTTAACACCATTAATAAGGTAGTGTTAAACACTTTAGACTTCAAACAAGCACCTTCCAGCATCACTATCGACTTACAACAGGTTGGTGAAATTGATAGCGCTGGCCTTGCTTTACTTATAGAATGGATAAAATTTGCCCAAGCACATCAAAAAAAACTGTACTTTGACAATATCCCTACACAGTTAACAGCTCTGGCAAAACTGAGTTACATCTCAGAAATCGACTTATTTACAACTAAGAATAATTAAATACCATGGATAAATTACTCATTACTGGTGGCAAAAAACTGGCCGGCGAGCTAATCGTTTCGGGAGCAAAAAATGCAGCATTACCGATTTTAGCTGCCACACTACTCAGCGACACACCCGTCACCATTGGTAATATCCCGCATTTACACGACATCACCACTACTATGGAGCTACTAGGCTGCATGGGAGTGGAACTATCCATTGATGAAAAACTCAATATTGAAGTCAATAGCAGCACTATTAACAAACTAGAGGCCCCCTACGAACTCGTACGCACCATGCGTTCATCTATTTTAGTTTTAGGCCCTTTATTAGCCCGTTTCGGTCAAGCCGATGTTTCTCTTCCAGGCGGCTGTGCTATTGGTGCTCGCCCAGTAGACATCCACCTTGATGGCCTAGAAAAAATGGGCGCTGAAATCAAGGTAGAAAATGGTTATATTCACGTTAAAGCGACACGCTTAAAGGGCTGTCGTTTAGTTTTAGAACAAGTCACCGTAACCGGCACAGAAAACCTACTAATGGCTGCAACGCTGGCAGAAGGCACAACCATTATAGAAAATGCAGCACGCGAGCCAGAAGTTAACGACCTCGCGCACTTTCTTAATAAAATGGGCGCCAAGATCCGTGGCATCGGTACAGATATGCTAACCATTGAAGGCGTTGAGCGCCTTGGTGCAAAAGACTTACATTACGATGTACTGCCTGATCGTATTGAGGCCGGCACGTATTTAGTTGCTGCTGCGATAACGCGCGGAAAAATCAAACTAAAAAAAATCCAACCTACTTTATTAGATGCAGTACTGGCAAAACTAGAAGAGGCTGGTGCCGAAATTACTACCGGTGAAGATTGGATTGAGCTAGACATGCACGGCAAACGCCCTAAAGCAGTCTCTATTCGCACCGCGCCCTTCCCTGCATTTCCAACCGATATGCAGGCGCAGTTCACTGCCATGAATAGCATAGCAGAAGGCGTCAGTACCATAACTGAAACAGTATTTGAAAACCGTTTTATGCATATCCAAGAAATGCAACGTATGGGTGCTAATATAAAATTAGAATCTAATACCGCCATTTGCACAGGTGTAGAAAAACTCACTGCCGCACCAGTCATGGCAACAGACTTACGTGCTTCAGCTAGCTTAGTTCTTGCTGGCCTAGTCGGTGAGGGCGAAACGCTGGTTGATCACATCTATCATATCGATAGAGGTTACGACCATATAGAAGAAAAACTTTCACAATTAGGCGCAATTATTCGCCGTATTCCACGATAAACGGGACTTTATTCATGTTAACTATCGCTGTTTCTAAAGGCAGAATATACGACGAAGCATTACCCTTACTGGCAGATGCAAATATCATCCCCATAGATGACCCAAAGACCAGCCGTAAACTCATTTTGAGAACCAATCACCCAGATGTACAACTGGTGATTATTCGCGCCACAGACGTGCCTACTTTTGTAGAATATGGCGCTGCTGATTTAGGTATTGCCGGTAAGGATGTCTTAATCGAGCATGACTCAGATAATTTATATGAGCCACTAGATTTAAATATTGCTTGCTGTAAATTAATGACAGCAGCCCCCAAGGATGCACCCGAAATTTCTGGCCGTGTTCGTGTTGCAACAAAATACATTAAAACCGCAGAGCGCTATTTTGCTAGCAAAGGCATACAGGCAGAAATTATCAAGCTTTATGGAGCAATGGAGCTTGCCCCGATTGTTGGCTTAGCCGACTGCATTGTCGATGTCGTCGATACCGGCAACACTCTCAGAGCAAATGGCTTAGAGCCACGCGAACTGATTATGAATATCAGCTCGCGCTTAGTGGTTAATAAAGCCTCGATGAAAATGAAACATCAAGTAATTCAGCCTTTACTTGATCAATTTGAAAAAACATTAGCTGAACGATAAAAGTATATGACTAAATCCATCACACGCCTAAATAGCACTGACTCAGACTTTCAAGCACAACTAAAAAATCTCTTGGCTTGGGAAGAAAGCTCAGACAATGACATTCATCAGCGAGTTTTAGATATTATTGATAATGTACGCAAAAATGGCGACCAAGCCGTGATTGATTACACTAATCAGTTTGATCATTGCTCAGTGACTGATGCTGCACAGCTCGAAATTTCTCAAGCACAATTAAAAGCGGCCTGGGATAATTTACCAGCCGATAAAGCAGAAGCACTGCAAACTGCCGCAGCACGCGTGCGCGCTTATGCTGAAAAACAAAAAATGGAATCTTGGCAATATACTGAAGCAGATGGCACGGTTTTAGGTCAAAAAGTAACACCACTAGACCGCGCCGGGCTTTATGTTCCGGGCGGTAAAGCGGCTTATCCTTCATCGGTATTGATGAATGCAATTCCTGCTAAAGTTGCCGGCGTGCGTGAGTTAATTATGGTAGTCCCTACCCCGCAAGGCCTTACCAATGAACTTGTTTTAGCCGCGGCTTATTTAGCGGGAGTAGATCGTGCGTTTGCTATTGGTGGCGCGCAAGCTGTTGCTGCATTAGCTTATGGCACAGAAACAATTCCAGCAGTAGAAAAAATCGTGGGACCAGGTAATATCTACGTTGCGACTGCAAAAAAATTGGTTTTTGGTCAAGTCGGTATCGATATGATTGCAGGCCCGTCGGAAATCCTCATTATCTGTGATGGCAAAACTGCCCCTGACTGGATTGCTATGGATTTATTCTCCCAAGCAGAACACGATGAAGATGCTCAAGCTATTTTGCTTTCAGACGATTCTGATTTTCTTGATGCTGTTGCACAAAGCATAGACAGACTACTTCCAGAAATGGAGCGCGCTGAAATCATTAAAGCTTCGCTATCAGGTCGTGGCGCATTAATTAAAGTAGCATCATTAGAAGAAGCCGCTCAAGTTTCCAATACTATTGCACCTGAGCATTTAGAGCTTTCTGTAGAAGATCCTGAAACCCTATGTGAACACATTAATAATGCTGGCGCTATTTTCATGGGGCGTTATACTGCCGAAGCATTAGGCGATTATTGTGCTGGACCTAATCACGTTCTTCCTACATCAGGAACTGCGCGTTTCTCATCACCTTTAGGTGTGTATGATTTCCAGAAGCGCTCTAGTTTGATTTTCTGTTCAGCGAAAGGCGCCAACACTTTAGGTAAGACAGCCTCAATTCTAGCGCGTGGCGAGAGTTTAACCGCACACGCTCGCTCTGCGGAATATCGTTTAAAATAACAAAGCACATAGTTTGGATTAAACTCAAGAATAATCGACCACAAACTTAAGACAGGACACCTAAAAAATAGGTAGGGCGGACTTTAGTCCGCCATTGCTAAAAAAACGGACTGAAGTCCGCCCTACTAATCAAGAGAGAATAACATGACCGACCTACCAGAAAGAACCTGTAGCATAGACCGCCTAGTCACTCACCCTAAATTAGTCGAAGCAGCATTAAGCGGCAGAAAAACTCAACAACGTCGCGACGGTGTTTATGCTTACCCGAATGAAACTTTCACTTTAGAAGGACAAGAATTTATTGTTACCGATCTAACGCGTGAAACGATTGGCGATATGACTGATGCCGAAGCACAAGCTGAAGGCTACCCAAGTCTAGCCATGTATCGTGATTTAATATTAAGAATGCATGCCGGCATGGAATGGGATGAAGCCGCTCCAGTTTGGGTACACCACTTCAAACGCGTCGATTAATCTAGATAATAAGCATATACATGACCGAGCAAGAACTCATTACTTCTGTTATTCGTCCTGAAATAAGAGCTTTAACGGCTTATAAAGTCGCTGATGCCTCAGGCTTTATTAAATTAGATGCAATGGAAAACCCTTACACATGGCCTGAAGAAATTAAAGCCGAATGGCTCAAGGTACTGCATGAAGCTGAAATTAACCGTTACCCTGACCCAGAAGCAAAATCTTTGTGCCGTATTCTCAAAGAATACAATCAAATTCCAGCAGAAAGTGATGTTTTATTAGGTAATGGGTCGGATGAAATCATCCAGCTATTACTTATGGCATTACCTGCCAATTCGACGGTAATAGCACCAGAGCCTAGCTTTGTCATGTACAAGCAAATTGCGCAATGTTTAGGCTTAAATTATCAAGGCGTGCCTTTACTCGCAGATAATTTTGAACTGGATTTAGAAGCTACCTTAGCGACGGTTAAAGAGCAGCAACCGGAAATCATCTTTCTCGCTTACCCAAATAATCCTACCGGTAATTTATTTGATAGCGAAGCCATTGAGCAAATTATTCAGCAGAGCAAAGGCTTAGTTATTATTGATGAGGCTTACGCGCCTTTTACCGATTTTAGCTTTATCCAACAGCTCGGAAAATATAACAACTTACTTGTTATGCGTACCGTTTCTAAACTCGGTTTAGCCGGCTTACGTTTAGGTTTTATTGCTGGAAATCCCGCTATTATTAGCGAACTAAACAAGGCAAGGTTACCTTACAACATTAATGTACTAACCCAAGCGAGTGTAGAATTTGCTTTAAGCCACCCGGATATGTTTGCCGAGCAAACTGAGACCATTTGCCATGAACGCGCACGAATGTTTCTCCAGTTAAGTGTTATACAAGAAGTCACACCTTGCCCGAGCGCAGCAAACTTTATTCTTTTCCGCACACCTAAAGGTAGTGCGACAGAGATTTTCAATAGATTGAAAGAACAAGGGGTTTTAATTAAAAATTTATCCCCGCAAAAAGGCTTACTGAGTGATTGTTTACGTGTCACTATTGGTAAACCTGAAGAAAATAATGCCTTTATAAAGGCACTAAAATCTGCATTACAAGCCTGCTAATAATAAAGTTTAATAAAACAGGCTTCAAAAGCAAGTGCCTCTAATGTACTATTAAACATATAACAATGATAAAAGTGTGTACAACACACAACGAGGAGCGTGATATATGAGTGATCAAGGCGTCGATAGATCCAAACGCCAATTTCTAACAACAGCTTTAACCGTCGTCGGTGCTGTTGGTACAGGTTACATTGCAGTGCCTTTTCTGTCACAAATGCAACCCAGCACCAAAGCAAAAGCAGCTGGTGCCCCTGTAGAAATTGATATTAGTAAAATGGAAACTGGACAACTTATCCGTGCCGCATGGCGTGGTAAACCTGTCTGGGTGCTAAACCGAACACCCGAAGTATTAGAAATACTAGCGGAACAAACGGATAAACTTGCTGACCCTCTGTCATTAGAATCCAATCAACCAGAATCCAGCAATAATGAATTTCGCTCAATTAAGCCCGAGATTTTTATTGCCGTTGGTTTATGCACGCACCTTGGCTGCTCACCTACCTTCCGTCCAGAAATCGCACCGAATGATTTAGGCGAAGACTGGAAAGGCGGCTTCTTCTGCCCTTGTCATGGTTCTGGCTTCGATTTAGCTGGCCGTGTATTCCGAGGCGTTCCTGCTCCTACCAACTTAGATGTACCACCCCACCGCTATATGTCGGAAACACGAATTATTATTGGTGACGAATCGGGAGCTGACGCATGAAGAAAAATTATTTAGCAAGCTGTGGCAATTGGTTTCTTGACCGCTTCCCACTCACTAAACTGTGGAATGACCACATGGCGCAATATTATGCGCCGAAAAACTTTAACTTCTGGTACTTTTTTGGCTCTCTAGCACTGCTTGTTTTAGTTAACCAAATAGTTACCGGTATTTTACTGACTATGAACTACAAGCCTGATGCAGGCTTAGCTTTCGATTCAGTCGAGTACATTATGCGTGAAGTTCCCTGGGGCTGGCTGGTGCGCTATATGCATTCCACCGGTGCTTCGGCATTTTTTCTGGTGGTTTACTTACATATGTTCCGTGGTCTTATCTACGGCTCATTCAAACAGCCTAGAGAACTCGTCTGGATCTTCGGTATGCTCTTATTTGTTGCCTTAATGGCAGAAGCATTTATGGGTTATTTACTACCTTGGGGACAAATGTCTTACTGGGGCGCACAGGTTATTATCTCGCTATTTAGCGCGATCCCTGTGATTGGTGATGATTTATCCTTATGGGTACGCGGAGATTATGTTATTTCCGATGCAACGCTAAACCGCTTCTTTGCTTTCCACGTAATTTCTATTCCACTTATTTTGATCATGCTAGTTTTCTTGCATATTGTTGCCCTGCATGAAGTCGGATCAAATAACCCTGATGGCATTGAAATCAAAGCATCGAAAGATCCTTGGGGACACCCTGTTGACGGCATTCCCTTTCATCCGTATTACACGGTAAAAGATATTGTCGGCGTTGCCGTATTTATATTCTTTTTTGCCACGGTGCTGTTTTATATGCCTGAAATGGGCGGCTACTTCCTAGAGCATGCCAACTTTATTCCGGCAGATCCATTAGCGACACCTGAGCACATTGCACCGGTTTGGTATTTCACACCGTTTTATGCAATTTTAAGAGCGATCCCTGATAAGTTTGCAGGTGTTATCGCCATGGGTGGCGCAATTGTAGTTTTATTCTTATTACCTTGGTTAGATCGTAGTCCGGTGAAATCAATTCGTTACCGCGGCGGCATCTATAAAAAAGCTATTCTAATGTTTGTTATTAGCTTTTTAGGTTTAGGTTATCTAGGTATGCAAGCACCTACCGCAGGTGCAACTATCATGGCACGTATTTTTACTGCTATGTACTTTGGTTTCTTCTTACTCATGCCTATTTATACGCGCTGGGAAAAAACCAAACCTGTACCTAAGCAATTAACAGATCAACCAACCATCGAAGACCGCATTCCAGGTTGGAAAGCAACGTTCTGTGAAATGGTAAAAGAAGTGCCTGTCGAAAAAGATGGAGCAACTGTTATGCGTAAACGACCTGATACATCTGGCATCATTAATGTGTTGATTCGTACTGCTAAAAACCTAAAAGCGAGTCTAGACTAATGAAAAAAAT
>JAUVAA010000097.1 GCA_030591965.1 bacterium | reverse complement strand
ATATACTGACTGCTTTGCCTTATGCAGATACGGTAGATAAAGTTGAGAATTTATTGCCTTGGAATGTAGAACTTAAAAAAACGCCCGTAAGTTAAAAGGGCAAGTACGTGCTTTATTAGTCGCTTACACCGATAGGGTTAAATTAATCGATTCGAAATGAACTTGATCACCTAAAAAGTAGTGCCTTGCTTGCCAACCCTCGCCTCTTCTAACGACTTCAATATCAACAAAACCTTGTTCTATTAATACATACTCCTGCAAACTAGGAATATTGATATAAGACATAAGCTTAGTCGTTTCATCCATACGCCGCGTTGATTTAGACAACACTTCGACAATGATAATGGGGGACTCAGTATAGTAAGGCTGTGATTCGTCAAAGCTACAATCTACGAGCACATCTGGGTAAAAAAACCGTGAGCCTATTTTAACTTTCATATCCGAGGAAAACGGTTCGCAAGGAGAAACATCCAAATGATTACCAAATTTACGCATCACATTATTAACAATACGCTCATGGTTTGCGCTAGCACCCGCCATTGCATAAATAGCTCCATCAACAAATTCGTGTTTTATATCACGAGCTAACTCGTCAGTTAAATAGTCTTCTACACTAATTAATTCATCTTTTTCTGCCGTAGTCATCACACCTCCAAATATAATGAAGGTGCGCTCTCAGCTTAACGCACCTTATACTCTATTGCTGAACCTGATTAATGACTAAGTTCAATTCTTTGCCTGCACTTACTTTCACTTGATCTAGCTGGACAAATAGATCACCTGCTTGCGGCTTTGGCGTGCCACTTAAAGAAACTCGCGCAATAATGTCCACCTGCTCAACCGTTGATATTGTCGCCGTTGGCATAGCGGCTTTGCTATCATCCAAAACGATACGCTTAGGTAAATCTTTCACTTGTATACGCTCTATCGCTAACGGCATACGTCCGCCTACAGCACGAGCAAAAACAAATACAGTGTGCTCAGGGCTAACCTTGGCTTGTAATTCAGCTGCTAAGGAAATATTAACGATAATTTGTACCACACCATTAGCAACTGGCTGCGTTGGCTTTGCCACAACAGCGACTGCCTCTGCAGGTGGCACTCCTGCTTTGGAGCGTGCATCTGCAATCGCTGGCTCTATAAAGCGTTCAATCTGCACTTTTCCTGATTTTACTTTTGCTTGCTGCCACAACTTGATAGCTTGAGCATAATCAGCCTGCATATACGCCTGAATACCTTTTAGCATTAATGCTGTACTTTCTTGAGCATCAGCTGCTAAAGCTTGATCTACGGCCGCATTTACTTCTTCAGTGAATTGCTCGCCTTGCGCTTGAAATAAAGCTTGAGCATAAGAACCTTTTACCGCGGCATAATCTTTATTATCGGGCCCAATACGTTCAGCTAAAGTTGCATACACTTCTGCAGATTTTTTGAAATTACCCATGGCTGCGTAGCTATTAGCCAGCAAAACGTATTTATCGAAATCATCAGGGTTTTCGGCTAGTTTTTGCTCTAGCATTTCTACCGCTTTAGCAAAGTCTGGTGCTTTTTTCTGTGGCGCATCCGCACTGACTTGTACGGCTTCACCTTGCTCTTTTAAGGCTAAATAGTCTGCATAATCATCACTACGTCCTAAGTTCAGATAGATAGCAATACTGGAAATCATAAGTACCAGCACTACACCAAAAACAACAACTGCTTGCTGCACCTGCAAGGGCTGATTTTTATATTCTAACTGCTGCTTTCCTGCAACATCTTGTAACAATGACTTTTCCAGCTCGGCTTTTAATGCCTGATAAGCGCTTTCTTCTAAAGTGCCCTGCTCTTTTTCTGCATCTAATTCAGCTAAGCGATCACGAAAAATAATAACATTATCTTGCTGTACATCTGAGCCAGTAACTTCATCTGCTTTCCTTTGCTTTAGCAGAGGCAATAACAAAAACAATACAGCTATTAGCAATAAAACAGCAAAACCCATCCATAAACTACTCATGATTTTTTATCCTTGTTTAATAACTGCTGTAATGCTTTTTCTTGTTTAGCATCTAATTCAGGCACTTGTTCTGTATTTTCAGCATTTTTATTATTACGACTACGTGTTAACCAAATCACAACGATTAAACCGAGCAATAATAACGCGCCAGGACCTAACCATAACACGGCATTTTGCGCATTAAACCGAGGTTCATACAAAACAAAATCGCCATAACGCGCGACCATATAATCGACAATTTCAGTATCGCTCTTATCTGCTTCTAGCATTAGATAAATCTTTTGCTTCAAGTCCGTTGCAATTGCAGCATTAGAATCAGCAAGATTCTGATTCTGACATTTAGGGCACCGCATATCCGCACTCAACTCATGAAAGCGTAATTCTTTATCCTTATCTTTAAACTCATAAGTATCAATAGCTGCGTAAGCACTAGTTATTGATAGCAAGACCAATATAAAAAACCGTAACATTATTGATTGACTCCTAGCTTCTGAATCATATCCTGCAACTCTACCCACGTTTGTGCAGTCACCACTCCGACATGGCGGTGACGAACCACCCCTTGCGCATCTAATAAATAAGTTTCAGGAGCGCCATAAACTCCTAGGTCTAAACCTAACATGCCAGCTTCATCGTAAATATTAAACACATAAGGATTACCTAGCTGTTGTAACCAGTTCGTAGCCGCGGCTCTTTCATCTTTATAGTTCAAGCCGATAATATTGATTTTATTATCTTGGGCAATACGCAATAATTGCTCATGCTCTTGACGACAAGAAGGACACCAAGTCGCCCATACATTAACTAATACCGGTTTGCCGATAAAATCTGCTTTGCTTAACATGCGCTCAGGTTGCAATAAAGCCGCTACCTGAAACTCAGGAAATGGCTTATCAATTAAAGCCGAGGGTAATTTCCGAGGGTCGATGCTTAGGCCTTTCCATAGGAAAAAAGACAAGGAAATAAACAGCGCTAACGGAATAAACAATAATAATCTAGGCATGAGCCACCTCACCTGTTGATTTTTTACGATAACGCTTATCAAATACCGTCAAGATACCGCCCAAAGCCATAAACAATCCACCTAACCATAACCAGCGCACGTAAGGTTTGTAATGCACGCGTATCGCCCATGCACCGTCATCACCTAACGGCTCTCCCATAGCAAGATATAAGTCTCTAAATAACCCTGCATCAATCGATGCTTCGGTCATCATCGAACGCTTAACTGTGTAATGCCGTTTTTGTGGATATAACGTCACGACCGGCTCGCCTTCTAGCGTAATCTCTATCGTACCTTCATCAGCCGTAAAATTAGCACCCTTTACTTTCTTAGCACCTTTAAACTCAAATTGATAATCTGCTAGTTCAATCTTATCGCCGGGAGCCATACGCATATCGCGCTCTTCACTATAAGTCGAAACTAAAGTAATTCCAATCGCAACCACTGCAACACCGACGTGTGCCAACATCATGCCGTAATAACTTGGCGTCAACTGGCTTAATTTTGCAGTAATCGAACTTGCATTACGGAATTTATCTTTAAATTCTTTAGCCGTAGTTGCAATCACCCAAGTGCTGATCGTCATGCCTAAAAAGACTCTAAAATTAAAACCATCACCATAAATAAATGGGAAGATGATACCGACCACTAAACTAATAATTGCAGGTACAAGTAATTGCTTCTTTAGTCCCGCGACGCTTGTTTGTCTCCAACGAGCTGCACCGGAAATACCCATAGATAGAGCCAACAAACTCATAATCGGTACAAATAAGGCATTAAAGTACGGCGGCCCTACAGAAATCTTACCCGAGCCTAGTGCATCAATTAATAGTGGATACAACGTGCCTAACAACACGGTAATTGCCATCACGATCAAAAAGACATTATTAATTAATAACAACATTTCACGCGATAACCAGCCAAAGCTGGATTCACTTTTAACATTTGGCGCTTTAAACGCATATAACGTTAATGAACCGCCGATAGTCAATAACAATAATACGAGAATAAAAAATCCACGCTCAGGATCAGAAGCAAAAGCATGTACGGAAGTTAATACACCCGAACGCACTAAAAAGGTTCCGAGTAAACTCAATGAAAAAGCAAAAATAGCTAATAATAAAGTCCAACTTTTAAACACACCGCGTTTTTCTGTCACTGCTAACGAGTGGATTAATGCTGTACCCACTAACCATGGCATCAAAGAAGCATTTTCAACAGGATCCCAGAACCACCAACCACCCCAGCCGAGTTCGTAATAGGCCCACCAACTACCGAGTGTGATTCCAGCCCCTAAAAAAGCCCAAGCAACATTCGTCCAAGGACGAGACCAACGCGCCCAAGCCGCATCTAAACGACCAGATAATAATGCTGCAATTGCAAATGCAAAGGCCACGGAAAATCCCACATAGCCCATATACAACATAGGCGGATGTACGATTAAACCGAAATCCTGTAATAAAGGATTTAAATCAGCACCATCGGCAGGAAACCTTGGCAAATAACGCTCAAAAGGGCTAGATGTCCACAATAAAAAAGAAATAAAACCTGTGGCGATAATACCCATCACACCTAAAACCCGTGCCAGCATATCCAAAGGCAAACCACGGCTAAATAAACTCACCGCTAAAGTCCAGCCGCTTAAGATAAACGCCCACAATAATAAAGAACCTTCATGCCCTCCCCAAATAGCACTTAACTTAAACTCTATGGGTAGTTGGCTATTAGAGTGATTAGCCACGTATTGCACCGAGAAATCATCGTTCGCAAAGGCATAGCCTAAACAAATAAAACTTATCAGCAAAAAGGTAAACTGTGCCCTGGCTAAAGGTTTTGCATAGTCCATCCATAAAGTATTTAAGGTAGCAGCACCATATAGAGGAATTACCGCTAATATAAATGAAAAACCTAGCGCTAAAATTAACGCAAATTCACCTAACTCTGGAATCATTGAGCATCCTCTTTTTTCGGCTTCATACTTTCAGCAATCTCAGGGGGCATATAATTTTCATCATGCTTAGCTAACACTTCATCAGCTTGAAACACTCCCAGCGTATCCATTTTTCCTTGCGCAATAATTCCCTGCCCTTCGCGAAATAAATCAGGAAGAATTCCAGTAAAAACAACTTTTACGGTATTTTCATAATCAGTTAATTCAAAACTAACCCGCAGTGAATCGGTAGAACGCTCGAGACTGCCTTCAACCACCATACCACCCACACGCATACGCGCATCGGTCGGTGCTTCGCCATTGGCAATCTGAGAGGCAGAATAAAATAGATTAATATTTTGGTTTAAGGCGTACATCGTTAAGCCAACAGCTAAAGACGTGCCGAAAACGATAGCTAAAATGATATATAAACGTTTTTGTCTTTTTGGAGTCATGATTTTATTTGTTCACGTCGCGCTTGACGCTTTGCTTTATTAAAAAATTGACGCTTAGTTAATGCTACTGACACTATATTGTAAGCGAAGATAGTAAAAGCCAAGCCATAGCTGAGCCAAACATACAACCCGTGTTTACCCATTTGTAAAAAATCGGCAAAAGTAGCGAAATATCCCATCTGATTTCCCTTGTAATTTAACTCTGATTAACTGTAGGGCGGTGCTTTAGCCCGCTATTTATGCGATAAGGTGGGCTAAAGCACCGCCCTACATTGATTTAATTCTGTTTAATAATCTCTTGTACCCAGCTAGCTTTCTTTTCTCGCTGCAAGACTTCAATACGTGCACGTTGCATCATTATCACCGCAAAAAAACAATAAAAGCCCAGTACCATAATTAATAAGGGTATCCACATTTCTGGTGGCATAGCTGGTTTTTCAGTGACTTTAAAGGTAGCGCCTTGATGCAAAGTATTCCACCATTCTACGGAGTACTTAATAATCGGAATATTCACTAGCCCTACTAAAGACAAAACAGCTGAAGCTTTATCTGCACTTTGGGTATTTTCAAAAGCAGAATGCAAGGCAATAACACCGATATATAGAAAGAATAGCACCAACATTGCTGTTAATCGCGCATCCCAAACCCACCATGCGCCCCAAGTCGGTTTACCCCAGATCGCGCCAGTTGCTAAAGACATCACAGCAATTGAAGCACCAAAAGTCGCGCAAGACTTAGCCACGATATGCGCCATCTTCATTTTCCAGATTAGCCCAATCGCACCCGCTATTGCCATCAGCATATAACAAGATTGCGCCAAAATAGAAGCCGGCACATGCACATAAATAATTCGAAAACTATTCCCTTGTTGATAATCTGCTGGCGCAAAAGCTAATCCCCAAACAGAACCCGTAATCAATAAAAGTAAGGCAGCAACCGCAAACCATGGCAGTAATTTACTACTAAACTCATAAAACCAACGCGGCGAAGCGAGTCGATAAAACCATTGGGGAAATTTAATTTTCATCATTGTCCTCGTTTGGGTAAAAATCCATATCTAATATTTTCTTTAAGCTGTAAGGGCACTCTTTTGGAAAGTGCGAGACCTTAATCCCAGTTTCATAAACCGCTTTTCTAACCGCATAGGCATAAGCTTTTATTAATCCCAACTCTAAAGTTTCTGGATTCGTTAAACTTGGATTTTCAGACAAATGGTCATGTATACGACTTCTTTGTTCCTGAATAGTAAATTCCCATGACTTACCTTGCCTTTCAGGCTGGTATTGCCATTTTAACAAGTGCATTAATAACACCTCTAAACGACTCAATAGCTCTCGCTTTTCCCTTGCGCCCATGCTTTCCAGCTCCTCAATTAACGCCGCAACATCAATATCATTCAGTTTGTCATCTTTTAATAAGTGCACTTGCTGTTGTGTCCACGCATAGAAATCTTGCTCATGTAATTGACTCATACCTAACCCCGTACACTAATTTTCAACGCTGCCGCAATGGCAAAGGGCGCTAACATCGCACTTAATACCAATAAAGCACCCAATAATGCCAAGTACCCAGCGATCGGCAAACCCATAGACCCAGCTAACACTGTACCCGCCCCAAAAATCAATACAGGTATATATAGAGGTAAAATTAATAGCGAAATCAAAATCCCCCCCTTTCGTAAGCCCACCGTTAAGCCAGCACCTATAGCACCCAATAAACTTAAAGTGGGCGTACCTAATAGTAAACTAGCCACCAATGCACCGTAGCCTTCGCTCGGTAAAAATAACATCATCGCCAATAACGGCGACATAAGTGCCAAACAAAAACCGCTCATAAGCCAATGACTCAAAACCTTCGCCAGTACAATAAAAACTAAAGGCTGTGGGCTAACCAGCATTTGCTCTAATGAACCATCGTCAAAATCACTGCGAAAAATACCATCTGCTGATAGTAAACACGCCAATAAGGCCGCCACCCAAATCACTCCTGGTGCGACTTGCGCTAAAAATTTAGCTTCAGGACTGACCGCCAAAGGAAACATGACACCCACCATGAGAAAAAAGGCTAGAGGGTTCACAATATCACTACGTCGACGCAAGGCTAATACTAACTCACGACGTACCGCCGCCATAAAAAAATTCATGAGCGTGCCACTTCGTCTAAATTAATACGTCGCACCGTATGCCCAGGTATATTCAAGTCATGGTGCGTGGTTAAAATAACTGAGCCACCGTTTAATACATGCTGCGCTAATAAGGCTTCTTTTTCGGCTACGCCTTTTTTATCTAACGCAGTAAAAGGTTCGTCAAGAATCCATAACGGAGCGGTACTTAAATATAAGCGCGCCAAACCTACTCGACGCTGCTGTCCAGCTGATAAGGTATAGCATGGCACATCTTCAAAGCCATATAATCCAACGCTTTTTAAAGCTTCCACGATGCTCACTTTATCTAAAGCAGGATCAAGCTGTTGCATCCATGTCAGATTTTCTTCTGCGGTTAATGTTGATTTCACGCCCGCTAAATGACCGACATAAAGCATTTGACTAAAGTAATCATCTCGTACTTCTGCTATTTCTTTTTGCCGCCAAAACAACTCACCTTCGTACGATTCATTTAAGCCACATAGAATACGTAATAAGGTCGTTTTACCACTACCGTTCTGACCTTCTATTTGCACAACTTCCCCTGCCCCAATGCCAAAGCTCAGATTGCTAAACAGCACGCGCTCGTCACGTTCACAAAATAGTTTTTTTACCTCAAGCATAGCTTCTGTACTTCAATAAAATAGGGGAAGGAGTGATTACAACTCAAGCAAGTATTGTACCCGCTCGACTGAATAAGACAACGCTAATGTAAATAATCAACGCCAATTGAACGGGCCTTGCCTTCGTGATGGTAATATTTATACTTTGGTAAAGACTCAATACCATGACAACTCACGCAAAATGTGTCTTGCACACCCTTATGGCGTAAAAAGCTATTAGTAATATCACCTTCAACATTTTCTTGCTGTTTATAATCTAATACTGAATATAACTTATCAGCTGCGCCTTTTAACGGCTCCCACGTATGGGGCTCATGACAAGTAATACAGGCAATCGCACCAAACTCAGCTATTTTTTCATGTGCTGTTTCTACTAATGGCATGACTTTTTCATCTGAAAATAACACCATATCTTTATAAGGATGCCCATAAAACTCAATTTCTTTATCCTTACCCACAGCCTCTTTTTGATGACAATTCAGACATAACTCATCGCGCTTTAAACCTGGAGCTGTTTTATCGCGTAACTCAATATCCTTCAATATCGTCGCCGATAAAAAGGGGTTTTTCGCTTCTCCGCGATGCAAAGTGTGACAACTACCACAGACACCCGATTGATGCGGCGTTTCTTCTTGTTGATTTTGTGTTTTCTTGCTAGTCACACGTAAATCATGATCAGTACCAACTACACGTTGCTTACCTTCATGGCAATTTTCACACAATTCACCATTACGATGCTCTTGCAATAAAGCTGGCGTATCAGGCTTTCCAGAATGCACAGCATGACAACTCAAACAGCCGATCTTTTTCACTTTAACACCCGCAATTTCTACAGGATCATCCAGTTCAAGATTCATCGGATGTACGCCTTTTTTCGCTGCCTCTTTTTCATCTTTAGCGTGTTGTCGCTCATGACAATCTGCACATAAAACTTCGGCATCAGCTATTTTATCAGGATACAAAGCTGTTTCTAACGTGCCATTATGGACGCTATGACAACTGTCACATTGCACTGTTTTTACTTTCTCGCCGCGAAACTCAACCGCCTCTTCCATCTCAATATTGACTGGATGCACGCCCGCTTTACGCGCGGCCTTCGCATCTTTTGGTGCTTGACGCTGATGACAACTAGCACATAAAGCACCTTTTTCATCCGATTGGGTTAACAAATTTTCAGTTTTACCATTATGAACCTGATGACAAGACTGACAGACGATTTCATCTTTTTTACCTAATACTCCTCCACCTGCTTGCAGTATATCTGGCAAACCTTTTTGTAAATGTGGGTCTTGGGTAGTTAAATGCTCCAGATTACTACTTGCAGGCTTACGCATAACTACACCTAAAGGATGATTTATACCATGCTGCTTAATATCTTCTCGACCTGCTTTTTTTGTGTTTTTTTCATGACATGCTTCACATTGCTCACTACCGTAATCGGTGCCGCGCAGCCACGCATTATGATTATCTACATATAAAGTAGTTGGCTCTTCATTATTGTTATGCGGTGTATGACAACTAGTGCAGGTCATTTCTTTTGTTTTAGCATCATGCGGATACAATTCAGGTATTTTGTCTTTACGTGGCAAGTTTTTATGCCGTGCCTGTTTTTCCTTATCGTTATCATAAACAGTTGGGTGCTGCTCACCATGTGGAATAGCTTGACGCGAATCAAATACCGCTCCGTGGTGGCAGCTATAACACATATTTACTGAAGCAACTGGCAAAACTTTCTCACTGTCTAATAATTTTGCCTGACTCTCGTCATTCCCCCAGCTGTAATGACATAGCACGCAATTCTTACGTGAAACCTCTTCAGTAGCCTCAGGAAAATCTGGTAAAGCAATATAATCCAGCTCAATTTTCTGCACATTTTGCGCCTGAGCATCAACTACATATAAATAACCTAAAGGATCATAACGAACTCGGACAGGCGAGCTGAATTTAAGCACTTTAGCTTGTTTATCTTGCAAAAACCCTAAAAACCGACCCTTTTGATAAATACTAATCGTGCCTAAATATGCATCACTAATATATTGGAAATCTAGAAAGTCAAAAGCATTGCCATTAGGCCGATACATTTCATCCATAGAAAAACGTCCAGTTTGAGAACTGTAGCTACCCGAGCGATCAAATACCTGCACCCGCGCATTCAAGACATCAACCACGTTCAAATAGCCATCTCGATCTTGGGCAATTTGAAAAGGGTACTGAAACTGAGACTCCATTTCACCGCGCTCACCCACACAATGTTTTTCTTGTCCACTAACTAAATCCAGGTAACACAAACGATGCAAACGACGGTCCGCATAAATTAATTCTTCATTACGAATTAATAAATCAACAGGCTCTGGCTGTAACTTCTCAACCGCCTTCTCAACCGCCTTCTCAGGAGCAAATAAAGCAATATCACTCAACCATTTTCCTTGAACAGAAAAACGTCTAATACGATGCTGTACCGTATCTGCGATATAAAGCACCTCTTTATCTAATTCAATAGCCATCGCCTTAGTAAAGCTGTGCGCAGTTCCTTGGGTATTTATTTCCCTAAGTACCCTGCCTTGAGGAGACATAATAACGACTCGCGAATTGATGCCATCTAATATATAAAGCTGTCCTTGGGAATCCGTCACAATATCACTGGGCTGATTGAAGTCCGCGTGCAAAACTTGCTGCTGATTGGCAATGGGGATTTGCTGCATAGCACTGATTGAGCTAAACCATAGCAGGGAAATAAAGAAATAAAAAAAACGCACTATCAGCTGGTTCATCGTAATAAATTAATAATACGAATACGTTGGTCTTTTTCTTTATAACGCGCAAAAAATTGAGCAATTATATTATTATGAATTTTTTCTGCCTGATAAGCTGTAGCACCTAGCTCAGATAAATTAAGTAATGACTCTTTATCAGTATGACATGCTTTACACTCAGGCCCTTTTTTTGATAATGGTGCATGTATTAAAGCCCTTTGCTCTGCTTTTATATCTAAGCGGCCACCCTTCTGCCACATTTTTTTAGTTTCTTGAGCAAAGGTTTCACTGTTGCGTAAAGATACTGGCTGCTCTTGATAATAAGGCGAAATCTTATAAAACGGATTAATGCCTTTTGCAGGTTGGGTTATTTCTTTTTTTGCCGGTAAGGTTTTTTTAATCTTCTCCTCAGGCTTTAATACTTGGCGAAATAATTCAGGCTTAACACGCACCGCACTTGCATCGCGTGTATCTTGCCATTGATAACTGAGCTGTACATTTTCAGGCCGAAAATGACAGGTTTCGCAGGCAATATATTGAGTATGCATATTCATAAAAGTACGCGTACGCTCGCTTTTAGTGTGCGGCGGACTCATATGACAAGTCGTACAAAAGCTATGCCCCAAGGAGTCATTTGTTTTGTCACGCTTATGAAATGGTGGAACGTCTAAATCACCACGCAAAATGATGTCTTTATGCTCTTCCACTTGCTTTAATGATTTTTGGATTTGCTCAGTAGTAAGGCTAGTATTATTCAGCGTTTTT
>JAUVAA010000151.1 GCA_030591965.1 bacterium | reverse complement strand
TGATAAATGAGAGGAATTAGGTAGCTGAAATAAGTCCATATACCGACCTTTTTATCGAAATATATTTTTTAGGTCATTGAGTTTTATGGCCATTTAAAATTAAAACATGATATTTCGACAGCCTAGGATGTTACCCTTAATTGACAGTAACCAATCGGGCTAATCAGCAAAAAGCGTGTTCATAGAGCAGGTTTAGCAGACTTCCTACTGTCGTGCCGGGCTTTGTCCAGCAAGCGGTTCAGATTGTGGTTCGCTCTGCTTACACAAGCTAACCTTATTCGTTATATGCGTTCTTCTTTGTGGTGCCATACTCTCAAGATATTTATTTCATTAGAGTGTACTAAATAACGAGCAATATAATTGCCAATAATTAAATCCCGAACCATTTCTGGATCTGGTGCTTGTTGTACCTCTACTCCCAAATATGGAAACGTTTTTAATTGACTAATTCCCTTCAAAATAGCTGTTGCTGCACGTTGAGCGGCCGATGAGTTCTTTATCTCAATAAATTCCCTAAGCTTTTTCAAATCATCTATTGCTTCAGGAGTATATGTAATTTTCATAGATTTGGTGGTTCAAGCTCATTTTCTGTCCCCCAACTTTCAAGCCATTCACTAACTTCTTTTTCTGCAATCAATTTTCCAGACTTGACTGAATCTATAGCTATTAGAGTTTCATCCCACCGCTGATCTTCTAGAGATTTTCTAGCTAAAAATTCTTTGATTGCTTGGTTTATGAGATAGTTCTTGCTTCTATCAAGTTTTTTGGACAAATTTTCCAGCGGATTTTCAATTTCAGGTTGAAGCCTTACACTTGTAACACCCATAACACAGCCTCAATAAAGATAATTACTATGTAATACATTGTAGGCCTTTGTTGGTTTTTTTTCAATGGGTGTATAGTTCGTCAATTGGCCAGCGTGGTCTGGCATTAATGCTTAATGACTCTTGTTGCTGTGCAAGTAATCGCTGACAGCCAGCATAAGCAATCATTGCGCCGTTATCAGTACAAAACTCAGGTCTTGGAAAGAATATTTCTGCCCTTTCTTTGTTAGTCATCTCGGTTAATGTTTTACGTATCTGGGTGTTGGCGCTGACGCCTCCAGCAACAACAAGGCGCTTTAAGCCCGTTTGTTTAAGCGCGCGTTTGCATTTTATTGCCAGTGTTTCTGCTGTTGCCTGTTGGAATGCCAGTGCAACGTCCGCTTTATCCTGCTCTGTCTTGTCGGTGTTGTTTAGCGTATTCATGGTAAAAGTTTTTAAGCCACTAAAGCTAAAGTCTAAACCAGGACGGTCAGTCATCGGGCGTGGAAATTTAAAACGTTTTGCCTGGCCTTGTTCTGCGAGTTTGGCTAATAAAGGTCCGCCTGGATAGGCAAGTCCTAGCATCTTGGCTGCTTTGTCAAAAGCTTCACCGGCTGCGTCATCAAGTGATTCACCCAGTAGTTGGTAGTGACCAATATTTTTGACTTCGACTAAAAGTGTGTGCCCACCTGAGACCAGTAAGGCGACAAAAGGGAATGCCGGAGTGTGCTCTTCCAGCATGGGGGCAAGTAGGTGGCCTTCCATATGATGTACCCCAATGGCAGGAATGTTCCATGACCATGCTAGACTTTTCGCTGTTGCTGCGCCTACAAGTAATGCGCCGATCAGGCCTGGCCCTGCCGTGTAGGCAATGCCCTGTATATCACTTTTTAGTATGTGACTCTGTTGAAGGCATTCGTCGATAAGAGGGATGAGTTTGCGAATATGGTCACGTGAAGCAAGCTCAGGAACGATGCCGCCATATTCGTTATGCATGGCAATCTGGCTGTATAAGCAATGATGAATAAGGCCTTTACTGCTATGATAAATAGCAACGCCTGTTTCATCGCATGATGTTTCTATACCTAAAATATACATTGGTTTTTGATTTTAAAAAAATTACTGCTATAATTGAGGGTTTCGCTAGCTGAGATTGTTGGGTTCGGCTGGCACAATAAAATCTGAATTTTAGCAAACTGGAAAAAATTATGCCTGCAATTAAAGTTAAAGAAAACGAACCATTTGATATCGCTCTTCGCCGTTTTAAGCGTTCTTGTGAGAAAGCGGGTGTTTTGTCTGAAGTACGTCGTCGTGAGTTTTATGAAAAACCAACGGCTGAACGTAAACGTAAAGCTGCTGCTGCGGTAAAACGTCACCTTAAAAAGTTGTCACGCGAGCGTTACGCTTTGAAAAATCTGCGTCGTGGCCGTCCACAGTTATAAGTAAGATGGATACTATGCAGGGTCGTCTGAAAGACGAAATGAAGCAAGCGATGAGAAATCGGGAAAAGGCTCGCTTAGGCGTTATTCGATTGATAATGGCTGCTATTAAGCAAAAGGAAGTAGATGAGCGAATTGTTTTAGATGACGAGCAAGTCATCGTTGTGTTAGACAAAATGCTTAAGCAGCGCAGGGAGTCAATAAGGCAATATCGTGATGCTGGTAGGGATGAGTTGGCAGAGATAGAAGAAGCAGAAGTGATTGTTATACAGGACTTTTTACCTCAGGCATTAACCGAAGATGAGATTAGTGATATGGTGCAATCGGCGATTGCGGATTGCTCGGCTAGCTCAATTAAAGATATGGGCAAGGTTATGGCCATCTTGAAACCTGCTATGCAGGGGCGCGCAGATATGGCTATGGTCAGCACAAAAATTAAGGTAATGTTAGCGGTTTAAGCTTTAGCTTAATTATGGCTGGCAAGATTCCCCGGACTTTTATAGATGACCTTTTAGTCAGGGTTGATATTGTTGATTTAGTGGATTCTTATGTTCCGCTGAAGAAGTCGGGTAGTAACTATGTTGCTCGTTGTCCTTTTCATACTGAAAAAACGCCTAGTTTTGCGGTAACGCGTAACAAGCAGCTTTATCATTGCTTTGGCTGTGGTGCAGGTGGAAATGCCATTACTTTTTTAATGGACTACAGTCACCTTAATTTTGTTGAGGCTGTAGAGGGCTTGGCAGATTTTGCAGGAGTGCAAGTCCCTAGAGAATCTGGGGAGATGCCCGCTAAAAAAAATAATGTCACGGAAGTTTTTCAAGTGCTTGAGCAGGTTGCTAGTTTTTATGTCGAGCAACTTAGGGATAATATATCGGCAAAGGTGGCAGTTGATTATTTTAAGGCACGTGGTTTAAGTGGTGAGGTTGCACGTGAGTTTCAGCTGGGTTATGCGCCGGATAGTTGGGATACGCTAAGTAAGCGGTTTAAAGTTCAGCAGCTGGTTGATGCTGGCTTGGCTATTGCTAAAGAGGGAGGAGGAATATATGATCGATTTCGTGGTCGAGTCGTGTTTCCTATTCGCGATAGGCGTGGCAGGGTATTAGGTTTTGGTGGTCGAGTTCTTGATGACTCTTTGCCAAAATATCTAAACTCTCCAGAAACAAGTGTCTTTCACAAAGGACGTGAAGTATATGGTTTGTACGAACTATTGAGTAAGAGCTCTAAGCCAGAACGCATTATCGTTGTCGAAGGCTATATGGATGTTATTGCGCTAGCACAATTTGGTTTGGGGTACTCGGTAGCAACGCTGGGGACGGCAACGTCAAAAGAGCATATGGAATTATTGTTTCGCTTTACTGCGGAGTTGGTGCTTTGTTTTGATGGAGATAAAGCAGGGCAGAAAGCGTCCTGGAGGGCGGTTGAAGCCGCTTTGCCGTGTCTGCGTGATGGGCGGCAGGTAAGGATTATGCGATTACCTGAGGGCGTGGATCCTGATGTTTTGATTAGGGATCAGGGGCTAGAAGATTTTGAGTTGAGGGTAAGTTCAGCGCAAACTTTGTCAGAATATTTTTTTGAGCGCCTTAGTCAGGGCTTAAATCTTGGTGATATGGAAGGCCGGGCGAGCCTGGTTAATAAGGCAAAGGCTTATCTGGAAAAACTACCTAATGGTATTTTTCGGGACTTAATGCAGGATAAGTTAAAAGCATTATCTAAAATTGAAAAATTGGATTTTTTTGAAAATCCAGCTACACTTAAAAGCCTAAGGCATAGGCAAACACAGGCGGACAAGAAGTTATCGCCGGTAAGAATTGTTATTTCTTTGCTGTTACAAAATCCTGAATTTATTGAGGTGATTGAGCAAAAAAATATAAATTGGTTAATGATTAATTTGGCAGGGGGGGATTTGTTAAAGCAAGTGGTTGAAATTATTGCTCAGCATCCCAATATTAATCAGTCTCAATTGGTGGAATATTTTCGAGGCCGGGAAACTGAGAAATATATAAATATCATGATGAATCATGATTTTCTTATTTCAGGAGCCGGGTTAAAGGAAGAGTTTTCTGGTGCAATAGATAGGCTAATTCAACAGGGAAAGAGCAGTCGTTTTGATGAGTTAAATGCAAAACAAAAGGTGAGTGGCTTAAGTGTAAATGAGCAGCAGGAAATGTTAAGCCTGATGAGCCCTAAATAAAGCAATTTTCTCATACCGGTCGGTATGGATTTTTAAGAGTAAATCATGAATCAAGAACAACAGCAGTCTCAACTTAAACAATTAATTGCCAAAGGCAAAGCGCAGGGCTATTTAACTTACGCTGAAGTTAATGATCACTTGCCGAATGATATTGTTGATCCTGAACAAATTGAAGATATTATTGGCATGATTAACAGCCTTGGTATCAAGGTTCATGAATCGGCACCAGAAGATGATGAAGATTTATCTAATGATGAAGTGACTACAGATGATGATGATGCTGAAGAGGTAGCTGCACTTGCATCAATTGATAGCGAGTTTGGGCGCACCACTGATCCAGTTAGAATGTATATGCGTGAAATGGGCTCTGTGGGGCTTTTGACTCGGCCTGAAGAATTAACCATTGCGCGTCGAATTGAGGAAGGTCAGCGCCAGATTATACGTGCAGTTTCACGCTCAAGGCGGGTTGTTGAGACACTGTTTGCTGATTTTAAAACGGTAGGTCAGGAAGGAGGGTTGCGTCTGACTGATATTATTAGTGACTTTATTGATCCTAATGAGCCAGAGTATGATGATTCAAGAGTTGCTGCAGTGCCTTCTGATAAGGATGACGACGATGCTGATGATGAAGTAGTGGAGCCGACAGGCCCTACTATTGAAGAGGGAGAAGAGAAAATAGCGGCAATTCAAAAAGCCTATAAGCTAGTTGAAGCATCATTAAAGAAGAATGGTTATCGGCA
Source organism: bacterium (assembly GCA_030591965.1). Lineage (GTDB taxonomy): Bacteria > Pseudomonadota > Gammaproteobacteria > Methylococcales > Methylomonadaceae > Methyloprofundus. The sequence goes on along the minus strand of JAUVAA010000151.1, from coordinate 2,481 downwards.
TGAAAAAACAGATAAGGCAATGGTTGTTCTTTCTGACAAGTTTCTTGAGATTAAATGGGCGCCTCAATATTTTAAAAAGCAAGTTGCCATAGTGACAGAAGTCACAAATCATATTCGTGAGCAAGAAAGATTGGTTCTGGATATTTGTATTAAGCAGGCTAAAATAAATCGTAAAGATTTTATTGAAAGTTTTATTGGGCATGAGACGAATTTAAAGTGGCTCTCGCGTTATGCAGCGGAAAATGAGACTGTTGCGGCTGTATTGAAGGAAAAAGACCGCGAAATTAAAAGGGCTCAGGCTCGTTTTACTTCAATAGAAGAAGGGCATGGCCTTTCTATTACCGAACTTAAAGATATTAGCCGCAGAGTATCAATTGGTGAGGCAAAATCGAGACGGGCCAAAAAAGATATGATTGAAGCCAATTTAAGATTGGTGATTTCAATTGCAAAAAAATATACTAACCGAGGTCTGCAGTTTCTGGATTTAATTCAAGAAGGTAATATTGGGTTAATGAAAGCGGTTGATAAGTTTGAATATCGTCGAGGGTATAAGTTTTCTACTTATGCAACATGGTGGGTGCGCCAGGCGATTACACGGTCTATTGCTGACCAGGCAAGAACAATTCGTATCCCTGTGCATATGATTGAAACGATTAATAAGTTAAATCGTATTTCCAGGCAGATTATGCAAGAGAAAGGCAGAGAGGCGACGCCGGAAGAGTTGGCGGTAGAAATGGAAATGCCTGAAGATAAGGTGCGTAAAGTGCTGAAAATTGCAAAAGAGCCGATTTCTATGGAAACACCTATAGGCGACGATGAAGATTCACATTTAGGTGATTTTATTGAAGATTCGAAGATGCTTTCACCGGTGGAATCTGCTACAATACAGGGCTTGAAAGAATCGACTCAAGGTGTGCTGGCAGGATTAACGGCGCGTGAGTCAAAAGTATTGCGTATGCGATTTGGTATCAATATGAATACCGACCATACGCTGGAAGAAGTCGGAAAGCAGTTTGATGTGACACGTGAGCGCATTAGACAGATTGAGGCAAAAGCTTTGCGTAAGTTACGCCATCCTTCTCGTTCAGATCAGCTAAGATGCTTTCTGGATGCAGAATAAGGCCGACCTTAGTTCCATAGTTTAGGGCCCTTAGCTCAGTTGGTTAGAGCATCCGACTCATAATCGGCAGGTCCCCAGTTCGAGTCTGGGAGGGCCCACCATCCTTAGAAAGGCTGCTTTATGCAGCCTTTTTTTATAGCTGAAGCTATATCTCTAAAGTAGTTTCATATTTTTTGTATAACTATCCCTTGTTAAAGAAGGACCATATTTATGAGCAATAATTATATTTTTACTTCTGAGTCAGTCTCAGAAGGTCATCCTGATAAAGTTGCTGATCAGATTTCTGATGCGATTTTAGATTCCCTGTTGGCACAAGATCCTAAATCACGCGTTGCGTGTGAAACGCTCGTTAAAACGGGCATGGTGATTATTGCTGGTGAGATTACCACTGATGCCTGGGTTGATACGGAAGAGGTTGTTAGAGGGGTTGTCAAAGAAATTGGTTATAACAGTTCAGAAATGGGCTTTGATTATGAAAGTTGTGCCGTATTAAATGCTATTGGCAAGCAATCTCCTGATATTTCACAAGGGGTTGATGATAGCGAAGAGCATGAGCAGGGAGCGGGGGACCAAGGCTTAATGTTTGGTTATGCTAGTAATGAAACAGACGTATTTATGCCTGCTCCGATTACTTATTCACATCTATTGGTGAAGCGTCAGGCAGAGGTACGTAAAAATGGGACTTTACCTTGGTTGCGTCCTGATGCAAAGAGCCAGATTACATTCCGTTATGAAAATAACAAGCCTGTTGCTATTGATGCCGTGGTGTTATCAACACAGCATTCACCTGAAATGGGTGGTAAGCAATTAGAAGAGGCGGTGATGGATGAAATTATTTTACCGACTCTACCAAAAGAATGGTTACATGCTGATACTAAATATTTTATCAACCCAACGGGGCAATTTATTATTGGTGGACCTGTTGGTGATTGTGGCTTAACCGGGCGTAAAATTATTGTTGATACCTACGGCGGTATGGCGCGTCATGGAGGAGGTGCCTTTTCGGGGAAAGATCCTTCAAAAGTTGACCGTTCAGCAGCTTATATGTGTCGTTATGTCGCTAAAAATATTGTCGCAGCTAGGCTAGCAGAGCGTTGCGAAATTCAGGTATCTTATGCTATTGGTGTGGCTGAGCCTACGTCTATCAGTGTTGAAACTTTCGGTACAGGAAAAATTAGTGAAGATCGTTTGGTAGCCATTATCCGTGATGTGTTTGACTTGCGTCCTAAGGGTTTGATTTCCATGCTGGATTTATTAAAACCTATTTACCTGCCAACTGCTTCGTACGGGCATTTTGGCCGTACCGAAGACACATTTAGCTGGGAAAAAACAGATAAAGTTGATGCATTAAAAGATGCAGC
>JAUVAA010000009.1 GCA_030591965.1 bacterium | reverse complement strand
TTTGATTTAACCTTAGCTTTAATGGCTACTTGTATTTTATTTCTACCAATTATTATTACGGCTATTTTGGTTAAGTTGACATCTAAAGGCCCTGCTTTGTATTGGTCTGATCGAGTAGGTATAAACAATCATATTTTTAAAATGCCTAAATTTCGAAGTATGAAAATTGATACACCTGCTGTAGCGACGCATTTATTGAAAGACCCTAAAAGCGTATTAACACCTATCGGTGATTTCCTGCGTAAATCAAGTTTAGATGAATTACCTCAATTATGGTCAATCTTAAAAGGTGATATGAGTTTTGTCGGGCCCAGACCTGCCTTATTTAATCAGGATGATTTAATCGCCTTACGTACAGAAAAAGGTGTAGATAAGTTATTGCCTGGTTTAACGGGGTGGGCGCAGGTTAATGGGCGTGATGAATTGCCTATTCCTCAGAAGGTAGAGCTAGATGCTGACTATTTAGTGCGCCGCTCGTTTTTCTTTGATATTTATATTCTTTGGATGACGTTTATTAAGGTGATTAAACGTTCTGGGGTTTCGCATTAATGTGGGTGTTGATCAGGCGTTCGTTTATTTGACCTCCCTTGTAGATTGACAGTTCAAAACACATGATTTACTAGGCTGTAAATCTATGACTACGATGGATAATCGGTTAAAGAAAATAACAGAAGCAAATTAATAATGGACTCTTCAAAAATAGATATTAGGTGGAAACAACGGTTTGTTAACTTTAATAGAGCATTAAGTCAGCTAGAGGGGGCAGTTTTACTTAGCAGGCAAAGAGTGTTGTCTCAATTAGAAAAACAAGGCGTTATTCAGGCATTTGAATTTACGCATGAGTTGGCATGGAATGTTCTTAAAGATTACTTGGAAGATCAGGGGGAGCAAAATATAAGGGGTTCTAAAGATGCTACCCGAGCCGCTTTTAAAGTATCTTTAATTACTGAGGGTGATTTGTGGATGTCTATGATTCAGAGTAGAAACATCTCTTCACATACTTATGATGAGGATACGGCTGAATCATTGTTTATAGCGATTATTAATGATTATTACCCTCTTTTTACAACACTTAAAGCTGTGATGGAATCTTTATATGACAACAGATAATACTCATCTATTATTTGGATTAAAAAGGTCGACATTAAACAAACTCTGTAGTGTATTTCAAAGACATGATGCTATTGAGTCTGTGGTTCTCTACGGTTCGCGCGCAAAAGGTACTTATAAAGTGGGGTCAGATATTGATTTGACAATTAATGGGCGGTTACTTCCGTTTCTTGAATTGATGCAAATTGAAGGTCAGATTGATGACTTGTATTTGCCTTATATGGTTGACTTATCTCAATATGAAAAATTAACAAATAGTGATTTAATTGAACATATTGATCGTATTGGTGTGAATATTTATACTCGTGATACTTTAAGTTGTAAATTTCAGGACGAAAATATGAACTAAAGAGTCAACAAAAGGGAGTATTATTGGTCAGGATATGAAACGAGAGAGTATGCTTATGAATAAAGCAAAAGTTGATGATATGTTGATCGAAATGATTACGCCAAAAGTTAAGGAGATAGAGGAAAATTTTGGTCGTGGTGAGGGCTTAACCCAAGATGATATTAATACGCTTTTGTTAAAGTCACAATATAATCATATTAACCATCTTGATGAAAAACTCAATGAGGTAACTTTGGATGTGGCGAGTTTGAAGGGGGAGTTTAATATATTGAAAGTGAGTATTGAGCACACAATACAAAAGTCACTCAATAGAAATATGGTTATGCTATTTGGGGTGATGGTTTTTTTTCTGACATTATCAAAAGTGATCGATAAGTTTTCTTGAAAAACACTGCACTGATTACCAAAATAGGTGGAGGTGTTGATTTTTTTCGATAATTTAGGACTAAAAGTATGTATCAAGAAAAATTTGAGAAATTTGAGAATGTTGAGACTTTAGCAGGTAAAGCATGGGAGCATGCGATAACACTGGATATTTTAAACCAAACAAATATTAAAGATTGCTCTATTCATTGCTTTCATTACCAGCAGATGATCGAGTTACTCATTAAGCATTTATTAGAAACAAAAAGTAAATTTGGTGCCTACAGTCGAAGCCATAAATTACAAAAATTGTTAGAAGAATTAATGGCTAACACATCATTTAAAACCGATAAAAGTCAATATCTTATGGCGTTACAGGTCATTACTGTTTGTGCAGAAGAGTATCGGTATAATTTCTTAATTGACTGCGCTGGGTATAAACAAAGTGTAGATACCTGTGATCATTTATTGGAAGAGCTCTTAGCTTTTATAGACTCTTAACATTTCAGTCTATTTGGCAAAAATGTTAAATTAATTTTTACTAGGTTGTTAAGGGTACTGGCGAAAAGACGCTGTAAGATATCTAAGGGTTTAAGATTTAAGTCTACATTAAAGCGGTGACTGGTTAAAATAATCAAGACAAATATGGGATAGCCCTAGGCTGTCGAAAAAACCTGTTTATTAAGGGTGTTATGAACCTGATTATTAGCTACAAAAAATAGAACCCATAGGATGTGCTGAGGAACGAAGCGCATCAATAGCCGCTGATGCTGATGCGCCTCCTGCGTCGGCACACCCTATAAATTCTTTATATCCAAAAGAGGGAAAGTAAAGCACGTATAAAATGGTTAATTTCGACAGCCTAGCCTTCCTGCGCGATAATTCAATCATATAATAAGCGAGTACTCATCAATTTTTCGGCATCCTTCATTTATCAGTTTACACTTTGTCAGGAGTGCAATAGCTTTAGCTACTGCTGTGTACAGAAAAAGCTAAAGCTTTTTTACTCCGCGTTTGCTTGAATCGTGAAAAGTGTAAACTACTTTTAGACACAAATGAAAGATGCCAATTTTCCCCTATTATTTTATAGTTATAAATGAATAAATTAGCTTTCTGGTTTCTTGGTCTTACTCGGCGTACAAAAGCGGCCATCTTAATTGCTGTAGATAGTGTGCTGGTCATGTCAGCTTTATGGGCAGCATTTTCCTTGCGCTTAGGTGAGTTTTATATACCTAAAGGGGATATCTGGATGTTGTTTTGCCTTAGCCCTTTTCTTGCGGTTCCTATATTCATTCGATTCGGATTGTATCGCGCCATTATTCGCTACATTGGTGGCCGGGCAATATGGGCTATTTTTCAGGCAATTTCACTGTATATAGTTGTTTTTACTGTTGTCGTATTCCAAACAAGACTAGGCGTTGTTCCCAGAACCGTAACGCCTTTAAATTGGCTGGTGCTTTTATTTTTTATCGGTGGAAGTCGTTTTATTGCTCGCTGGTGGTTAGCAGATGTTTATTCAGGGTTGGTGAACAATAAGGTTAATGAGTGTTGTACCAAAAAAGTGATTATTTATGGTGCGGGCCGTGCTGGTGTGCAGTTGGCCTCTGCATTAGAGTGTGGGCAAGAGTTTAAATCGTTTGCTTTTATCGATGATGACAAGTTATTGCATAAGCAGAAGGTCAATGGTTTGAGAATTCATCCCATGACTGCATTAGCTTATTTGATTGAAAAGCATCAGGTAACAGATGTTTTATTGGCAATTCCTTCTGCATCCCGAGGGCGTAGAAGTGAGATTATTCGATTATTAGAGCCTTATCCTGTGCATGTGAGAACTATGCCGGGAATGAGTGATGTAGCACAAGGTAAAATTAAATTCGATGAGGTGCAAGAAGTCGATATTGCGGATTTATTAGGGCGTGATGCTGTAGCTCCTGACCAGTCTTTATTGAGTGCAAATATTACAGATAAAGTGGTTATGGTAACGGGCGCAGGCGGGTCGATTGCTTCTGAATTGTGTCGGCAAATTATTATTTTACAGCCTGCTAAAGTCATACTTTTTGAGCTTAATGAGTTTGCGCTTTATTCTATTGATAAGGAGCTTAGGTGTGCTGTTGTTGCATTGGCTATGTGTGAATTTGAAATTATCCCAATATTAGGTTCTGTCACAGATGAAGTGCGCCTCAATAGGGTGTGTGAAACCTTTAATGTGCAAACGATATATCATGCCGCGGCTTATAAACATGTGCCGATGGTTGAACATAATCCAGGGGAAGCGGTTAAGAATAACGTATTAGGGACATTATGCCTTGCTCAAGCTGCCATTAGTTGCAATGTCGAAACTTTTGTTCTTATCTCTACGGATAAAGCCGTGAGGCCAACGAACACGATGGGTGCGACTAAGCGCTTTGCTGAGTTGGTTTTACAGGGGTTAAGTTTAGAGGAAGGCCATAATACCCGCTTTACGATGGTGCGTTTTGGTAATGTGCTGGGCTCTTCAGGCTCTGTTATTCCTTTATTTAGAGAGCAAATTGTGCGAGGTGGTCCTGTGACAGTGACGGATCCACGGATTATTCGTTATTTTATGACCATACCCGAGGCGGCTCAGTTAGTGATACAGGCGGGCGCAATGGGGCAAGGCGGTGATGTTTTTGTATTAGACATGGGTGAGCCGATTAAAATTGTTGATTTAGCAAAGCGGATGATTCATTTAAGCGGTTTGGAAGTAAAAGATGAGCATCATACAAATGGTGAGATTGAAATTAGTTTTACAGGACTAAGGCCAGGTGAAAAGCTGTACGAGGAATTATTAATTGGTGATAATGTTTCTGATACGGCGCACTGTAGGATTATGCGAGCTGAAGAAGATGTTATTCCTTGGGGAGAGCTTAATATGCGTTTGGACCGTTTAAAAACGGCAATCGAGGAGGATGATTGCTTAGAAATGAGAGCTATATTAATGGAATCAGTTTCTGGTTTTGTGCCGCAATGTGAAGTGAGTGATTGGTTGTGGATGGCAGGGCAGGACAGGACTTAAAATAAATTATAGGGTCAGGCAGGCGGCGATTCATAAAATGTTGGGTCGCGTTACCTGCGTTTCGTTAGATCATGCATAAGTGCTCTTCCCTGCCTTCTCCCGCGGAGAAAAAGCTTATTCTTAAGTCAACAGCATTGTCCTGACCTTTCAGCCTTCTCATTTTGAAGAAGGCTTTTAAATTTGTGTTGATATTTATGGCTAGGAAGTTAGGGTTAAGAAAATACCTCAGCATCCTTTAATAATGTACCTTGCTGATCTTTCCCAGAAAGCTGTGGTGTCTCATCAACTGGCCAGTTTATGCCAATAGCTGGGTCATTCCATGCTATGCAGCGCTCAAATTCGGGCGCATAGTAATCCGTCGTTTTATACAGAAAATCTGCCGTTTCACTTAAAACAACAAAACCATGAGCGAAGCCAGCAGGTACCCAAAGTTGGCAATGATTTTCTGCATTTAATTCTACGCCAACCCATTGGCTAAAAGTAGGTGATGATTTACGAATATCGACAGCGACATCGAACACAGCGCCGCTAGTAACGCGGACTAATTTACCCTGGGGTTGTTGGATCTGATAATGTAGGCCGCGCAATACGCCTTTTGCTGAGCGACTGTGATTGTCTTGTACAAACTGACAATTTTTCCCTGTGGCTTCATTGAAAGCTTGTTGATTAAAGCTCTCAAAGAAAAACCCTCGGCTATCACCAAAAACCTTCGGTTCAATAATCAATACATCAGGAATATTTGTGGGGGTCACTTTCATAATGCAGTGTCTTCTTTTAATAATTTAAGTAAGTATTGGCCATAGCCATTTTTAGCGAGTGGCTGTGCTAATTCAGCTAATTTTTCTGCGTTGATTAGACCATTACGGTAGGCGATTTCTTCGGGGCAGGCAACCTTTAAGCCTTGGCGGCGTTCGATGGTTTCAATAAAGGTGCTGGCTTCATTAAGGCTTTCGTGTGTTCCGGTATCTAACCATGCATAACCACGGCCCATTTTTTCTACGCTGAGCTGTTTTTGTTCTAGGTAGATTTTATTGATATCGGTGATTTCTAATTCGCCGCGTTCGGAAGGTTTGAGTGTTTTAGCCATATCGATGACTTGGTTATCATAGAAATATAAACCAGTAATCGCATAATTACTTTTAGGAATTAGTGGTTTTTCTTCTATTGATGTTGCGATACCTTGTTTATTAAAACCGACAACACCGTAACGTTCAGGGTCATGTACATGGTAAGCAAATACGCTCGCGCCTGCCGTTTGTTGTGATGCATGGTTGAGTGATGACTGAAGGTCATGGCCATAAAAAATATTGTCACCTAAGACCAGTGCCGAGGGTGAGTTGCCAATAAAATCAGCGCCTATGGTGAAAGCTTGCGCCAAGCCATCTGGGCTAGGTTGTACGGCATATTGGAGATTAAGCCCCCAGTCACTGCCATCGCCGAGTAATTGCTGAAAGCGGGGCGTGTCCTGTGGGGTGCTGATAATTAAAATATCTGTTATTCCAGCTAGCATTAAGGTGCTAAGTGGGTAATAGATCATGGGCTTATCATAGATAGGCAGTAGTTGTTTGGAGGTTACTTTTGTGACAGGGTATAAGCGCGTGCCTGAGCCGCCTGCTAGGATAATACCTTTGCGTTTAGTCATCTTATTTCTCTCTATGAATTCGGCTGGGTTGATGGGTTTCACTACGCACCTAAAAAGCAGGTGCTTCATTCTACCCATTCTACAAAAAAGTTAAATTAGTTCAGTGCTTCAGAAAGCATTCGGGTAACGCCACTTTGCCATTCTGGTAAGTTCAAACCAAAATTACGTTGTAATTTATCGGTATTTAGCCGTGAATTTTTAGGGCGCTCTGCAGGCGTTGGAAATGCGCTAGTCGGTACGGGGTTAATTGATTCTGAACTTGTTTTTAGCTTCAGTCCCATTTTTTGTGCCCTGTCGATGACATAGCCTGCATAACCATGCCACGAGGTTTCACCTGAGGCAACTAAGTGGTAAAGCCCGCTGAGCTCTTTTTTAGATTGTACTGTACGGATTGCATGCGCAGTGACATCGGCTAATAAATCTGCGCCTGTTGGTGCGCCAATTTGGTCATTAATAACGCTTAAGCTATCGCGTTCTTGAGCAAGGCGTAACATGGTTTTTGCGAAGTTATTACCCCGAGCGCCATAAACCCAGCTGGTACGAAAAATGAGATGATTGCACCCTGTGGCTTGAATAGCTTGTTCGCCTGCTAATTTAGTTGCGCCATAAACACCGAGTGGTGCGGTCGCATCAGATTCTAGCCATGGGATATTGCCGCTGCCATCGAAAACATAATCTGTAGAATAATGGATAAGCCAGGCATTGAGTATTTTTGCTTCACGCGCTAATAGTGCGGGCGCATCAGTATTAATTGTTTGCGCTAATTCAGCTTCACTTTCCGCTTTATCGACAGCAGTATGTGCGGCGGCATTAACGATGATATCTGGCTTTATTTTTTGAATGGTCTCGGCTAAGCCTTGTAGGTTAGTGAAGTCGCCGCAATAGTCTTGGCTATCAGAGCCGAGTGCAATAACCTCGCCTAAAGGAGCAAGGCTGCGTTGCAATTCCCAGCCTACTTGGCCATTTTTTCCGAATAATAGAATTTTCATTAGCTGCGGTCTGCGTAGTTGGTTTCTACCCAGTCACGATAAGCGCCAGACTGCACATTGGCTACCCACTCTTGATTATCTAAATACCACTGTACGGTTTTGCGTATGCCAGTGTCGAAAGTTTCGGCAGGTTTCCAGCCTAATTCACGCTCAATTTTACGCGCATCAATAGCATAACGGCGGTCATGGCCTAAGCGATCTGTCACGAAAGTAATTTGTTCGGTGTAGCTTTTTTTATCATCGCGTGGGCGTAGTTCATCAAGTAGTGCGCAAACGGTATGTACAATTTCTATATTAGGTTTTTCGTTCCAACCACCGACATTATAGGTTTCTCCTGTAATGCCTGCTTCTATTACACGGCGAATGGCGCTGCAGTGATCTTTAACATACAACCAGTCGCGAATCTGTTGGCCGTCACCGTAGATAGGCAATGATTTACCGGCTAAAGCATTAACGATCATTAATGGAATCAGTTTTTCCGGAAAATGGTACGGGCCGTAGTTATTAGAGCAATTGGTGGTGAGTACCGGCAAGCCATAAGTGTGATGGTATGAGCGTACTAAATGATCGCTGGCGGCTTTGCTGGCAGAATAAGGGCTGTTGGGCTCGTACTGATGTAATTCAGTAAAGGCGGGATCATCTTTGGCTAATGATCCGTAAACTTCATCAGTTGAGACGTGTAGAAATCGGAAGTCTGCTTTTTCTTGCTCATCTAATTTAGACCAGTAGGCACGAACAGATTCTAGTAAATTAAAGGTGCCGACAACATTAGTTTGTATGAAGTCTTCTGGGCTATGAATAGAGCGGTCAACGTGGGATTCAGCGGCAAAATTAATAATTGCACGGGGTTGATATTTTGCTAATAGCTCAGGTATCAGTACCGTGTCGCCTATATCCGCATGGGCAAAGATATGTCGGCTATCCTCTTGTAAAGTGACTAAACTTTCTAAGTTGCCTGCGTAGGTTAGTTTATCAATATTAACGACGGGTTCGTCATGTTCTTGTAGCCAATCTAGGGCAAAGTTAGCCCCGATAAATCCTGCTCCACCTGTGACAAATATCATTATGCGCTCGTGTTGGTTGTGTTGTTAATAATTAGGTTTTTAGTGTGACTTGCGGACTGAAGTCTGCCCTACGTATGGAACTGCGGCTAAACCCCCTTCCGAAAATTAATGACAAGGGAAGGCAACGCTATGGCGAGTGTCATGTGCAGCGTTGTGTGCCATATCCATGGGTGCAAAACCAACGCCAAATAAAATAACGATACCTAGGACTGCCGCGGCAAAAAGTTGTAAATTTTTGCTGCTTGCGAGAGTGATGCTTTGTTCTTGAGCGAGTGAATTATTAGTATTCATAGCTGAACCTTTATTAATCTGTGGGTTGTAAGGGAGAAATGTCGTCTATAAATCGCTGGCATAAAAAGCCAGTAGTTGAGCCAATTATAAGCCACAACAAGGCATTTGCAATACTGGTTTGCAGGACAAATTGGTGCCATTAGTCTGTTAATGCTTGTACTGCATTCGGGTCTGGGTGGCTAAAACCATGAAGTTCAGGTGTTGGCGCGCCGATTAAATGCGGTAATAGTATAAGAATGAATCCAGCCCCCTTGTAATAGCGAGGGCTAAAAGCTAAGACGGCTAGGCCGGTAGCGCTAAGTATTACAGTAAGTAGCCACCAATTTTGCCGTGAGCCCAAATCAGCTGCGTCCATCCCCGGTATTTCAGGGGGTAAGCCTAAGCTAGGCGCAACAAAAATGGCCAGATAAGCACCTATGCCCCAAGCTAAACCTTTTAATGCTGAACTTGGGCCGCGATAAGCCATTGCGCAAGCTAATAATAAGCTATAGGCTAAACTCATTAAGAAGTTAGCCAACCAAGTAAAGAAGAAACGCTCGATGCCATCTTCAGGGGCCCAAGGTTCGGCTTGTTCAGATGCTATAGGCTGGGCAACTTCATAAACTTCAGCCGCAAAAATAAGCGGGCTAATAAAATAAAATTGATACAAGCTAAAAATCACGCTGGCAATAATTGCAGTTAAACTTGCGCTAAGAAAAATTTGGCGAAAATACATAGCTTGAGTATTAATAAGTGAGAAGGGGAGGGAATGTAGTCTATATGTAGCTTGCAACCCGTAGAGCGCAAAGTGAAATACAGGTTTATGTGCAAATAATTCCCGTATTACGCAGGCTTCATACGGACTACGCTGTGGTAAATGGATTTTTAGTCATCAAAACCGATTAAGTCCCAAATAAAAGGAACGACGGTGGTATTGCTGGAGTCGGCCTCAGGATATTGTGGACCATCAGGGTAATTATAAGCATAGACTTTAGCGCTATTATCCGCTAAATCTTGTAAGCCTAGTATCTTGTAGGCTTCTATTTGCAGTTCTAAAGCATAAGGAACTGCGGGTGTTTGTTGGTAATGTTGTAAAATATAGTTCGCTCGATTGGCAGCGGCTAAATAAGCTTCTCTATCCATATAGAAGCGAGCAATGTGTAATTCGTGACGCGCCAGTGCATTTTTTAAAGAAATCATGCGCTGCTTAGCGTCAGGCACATATTGGCTGTTTGGAAAGCGGCGTATTAGCTCGTCAAAACTAAGGTAAGCATTTTGCGTGAACACGGAATCGCGCTGTGTGCTGTCGGATGGAATATAGCGATCTAAAAAACCTAAGTCACGATTAAAGTTAATCAGCGCTTTTAAATAATAGGCATAATCAACACTTTTATGTCGTGGGTTAGTTTTTATAAAGCGGTCTGCTGATGCCAGTGCAGCTTCTGAATCGCTGTTTTTGTAATAAGCATAAGTGAGGTCGAGCTGTGTTTGTGCAGAGTGCGGTCCAAAGGGGTAACGTGAATCCAGTTGTTCCAACACTTTAATGGCTTTTTTGTATTTTTCATCGGCTAAGTTTTCTTTACCTTCGGCAATAAATTGTTCTACTGTCCAGCCAGCGTAATTGTCTTTTTTGTTATTTTTATCACTTGAAAAATAACTACAGGCTGATAAAAAAAAAGATAAACAAAGAATTAATGTTAATTTTCTGAAAAATGATGGCATAGAGATGGCTACACGATGTAAGATTGATAAATTTTGCTTTATTCTTTATTGTAAAAGAATTTGTTGTAGATAAATACAGATTGTTAGGAAAGAAATTTTATATGGCGATATTAACGGCTGAAGTACCCTTAGAGTTAGCGGGCAAGCGTTTAGATCAGGTTCTGGTGGAGATTTTTCCAGATTATTCCAGAAATAAACTGCAGACGTGGATAAAAGCGCTGCGTGTCACCGTGAATGGTGTACAAATTAAAGCAAAAGATCGTTTAGATGGGGGTGAGACGATTGTCCTCGATGCCGAAGCGGAGGAGGTGACGGAGTATTTAGCTGAAGATATTCCGCTGGATATTATCTATGAAGATGATGATATTTTAATCGTCAATAAACCTGCGGGGCTCGTTGTACATCCAGGCGCAGGTAATTGGACAGGAACTTTGCAAAATGCCTTGTTATTTCATTTGCCAGATGCAGTCACGATTCCACGCTCGGGGATTGTGCATCGTATTGATAAAGATACCAGTGGCTTATTGATGGTTGCTAAAACATTAGCTGCGCATCATAGTTTGGTTGAGCAATTACAAGCGCGCGAGATTCATCGTGAATATTTAGCGGTTACTATAGGACGAATGACTGGTGGCGGTACTTTAGATGAGCCTATTGGTCGGCATCCTACCGACCGTAAGAAATTTGCGGTCAATTACAGTGGCAAACGCGCAATAACGCATTATCGTGTGCTTGAGCGATTTTTACGTAATACGCTGATACAAGTTAAACTAGAAACCGGTCGTACACATCAAATCCGAGTGCATATGGCGCATATAAAGATGCCGCTCGTGGGTGACCCTATGTACAGCGGCCGTTTTCAGATGCCTAAAGATTGCGGGTCAGCATTGGAAACTGTTTTACGTAGCTTTAAGCGTCAAGCTTTACACGCTGAAAAATTGGGCTTAATACATCCGCGTACAGAAGAATATATGGAATGGGAATTGCCCATGCCAGATGATATGCAGGCATTGTTACTAGCATTGAGGAAAAATGACGCATTGGATCATTCCTGATTGGCCGGCACCTTTAAATGTTCGTGCGGCGACTACACTAAGAACAGGCGGATTTAGTCAGGCTGAATTTAGTAGTTTAAACCCTGCTGATCATGTGCAGGATAATCCGGCGCATGTATTTAAAAATAGGCAGCAAATTACTCGAATGTTGGATTTACCTAGTGATCCTGTTTGGTTGCAGCAAATGCATAGTGTGGACGTGATCTGTGCTGATCAAACAGATCAGGTGATACTTGCTGATGCTAGCTATACACATCAGAAAAATGTGGTTTGTACGGTGTTAACGGCAGACTGTTTGCCTTTGCTGCTTTGCGACTTACAAGGAACTACTGTCGCTGCAATTCATGGCGGTTGGCGTGGATTGCTTAATGGCATCGTGGAAAATGCCGTGGCGAAGATGCCAAATACCGAAATATTGGCTTGGTTAGGGCCAGCTATAGGTCCACAATGTTTTCAAGTCGGACAGGATGTGTATGATTTATTTGTTAATAAATCTAGGCTATTTGCCGATGCGTTTACGCAGAAAAGCGGCGATAAGTATTTAGCGGATATTTATCAAATTGCGCGGATTATTTTAAATGGTGCCGGCGTACAGAGCATTTATGGCGGCCAGTTTTGTACTGTGACTGAAACAGAGCGTTTTTTTTCCTATCGGTGCGATGGTCAGACAGGGCGCATGGCTACTTTAATCTGGATGGAGTAGTTTTGTTGTTTCTAAGCATAATTTATTGTGGGAGGGGCTTTAGCCGCGACTTGTATAAAATCGCGGCTAAAGCCCCTCCCACAAATACCGCCATTAACTCTTAATTTAGGAATCGTGTATTAAATAATACACGAAAGCACTGCCAGTCCTCAGAGGGCTGGCAGTGCTACATACCCTAAAGTTTTGGATGTGTACTCCTTGATGGTAATAGCATAACGCAGCGACTATTAAGCAGTTGAAGTGCTTTTTATAATTATGCGTAACATCAGTTAGCCTAATCCTGTTAAGGATGTTTTTTAATTTTAGGCGTGGCTTTAGCTCGTATTTTTAAAATGCAGGCTAAAGACCAGTGCCCCAGGGTTCTACAAATAATCTCACTTTATTATTTCTTTCGATGAATTTACTCTTTTTAATTATTATTTTTACGGCTATCGGTGGTGTACTAAGCGTTTTAGCTGCGTCTGTTTTTTTACTGCTATCTGATAGTATGCGCGCTAAAGTTTTGCCGCACGGGATCAGTTTTGCTACCGGCGCTTTATTGGCTGTGGCTTTTTGGGGGTTGATCCCACATGCATTTGAAGAAGTAGGGCCATCTGAGATACAGACTTTATCCGGTTCGATTATGCTGGGTTTATTATTATTTTTTACTTTAGAAAAGCTATTGATTTGGCGACATTGCCATTCTAGTAGTTGTGAAGTTCATGTTGATACCGATGAGCAAGAGCATAGCCATGGGCACGGTCATGGTTCGCATAAATCAGCCGGAACAATGATTCTTATTGGTGATGGTATCCATAACTTTGTTGATGGTGTGTTGATTGCTGCGGCATTTTTAACCGATGTTCAGTTGGGTATTGTCACTAGTTTGGCGGTTGCCGCACATGAAATTCCGCAAGAGGTAGGCGATTTTGCGATTCTATTGCACAGTGGTTTTTCCAAAAAGAAAGCGCTTATTTATAATGTGCTTGCTAGTTTAACAACTGTGCTAGGCGGCGTGTTGGCATATTATAGTTTAGCTGGCCTTCATGATAGTTTGCCTTATTTTTTAGCGATTGCTTCATCTAGTTTTATTTATATTGCGGTTGCGGATTTGATTCCAACCTTGCACAAGAAAACGGATATTAAAACCTCATTACAGCAAATTGCTTTAATTTTAGCGGGCGTTGTTTTAATCATTTCACTGCATGGCGTTGCTCATGATATTCAACTAGAAGGCGTAGATAGTCATGCCGTAGATATTCCGTTGGAAGCCGTAGATAAGCATACCGCTCATGAACAGCAGGTGAGTATATTTTAGAATACGCAAGTTCGGCCGATACACATCTCAACAAACCATAATTTAAGAGACTTTCTATGTTAACTGCACCTGCTACGGCACTGATGAACCAGATGAGTTGCTCTAAAAAAATGCTATTGATTTCCATCGCATTTTTAGCGCCCTTGATCATTACTTTTTATTTATTAATAGTAGGACAGTTAGCGGCTCTTGATGTCGCAAAAAAAGAACAAATAGGCTTGCAGTATATTGTGCCTTTACGCCAACTAATTCAGCATTTTCCTGAGCATCGTGGGATGACTAATGCTTATTTATCCGGCAATACCTCGTTTAAAAGTAAATTATTGGCTAAGCGAGAGCAAATTAATCAAGATATTCTGGCGATTAATAAGGTCGATAAGCAGTTAGGCGGACAATTAGGTGCGGGAGTAAAATGGCAGGAAATTAAATTGGTCTGGCAGCGATTAGAATCTGACGCTTTTAATGGACAAGCAAAAGGTATTTTTACTCGACATACGCAGTTGATTGCTAGTGTTTTAGAGTTAGTTTCCTCGGTAAGTGATAGCTCTGGGTTAACTATGGATCCAGAGTTGGAAAGTTTTTATGTCGCTTCTTCTATTGTTAATGCTTTGCCGCAAATTGTAGAAAATCTGGGCCAAGCAAGAGGTATGGCTTCAGGTTTAGCGGTCAGAACCGTAGTTACACAGAAAGAGAGTATTAAGTTATCCAGTTTACTGGCAACGGTACAAAAAAGTATTAATGCCTTAGAGAGAAGTACGAAGGTGGTTGTGCAAAGCAGTCCAGAAGTTGGTGCTAAAATTAAGCCAGATGTTGATGCGGCAATAAGAGTTGCTAATAGCTATTTGGCTTTTCTTGACCAAGAGATTTTACAGAGAACACCCACAACAGTTGAATCAGTCAAGGTCTTTTCTAAGGGGACTGGAGCGATTAAAGCTAATTTTAGATTGTTGGATCAGTTGGTTCCTGAGTTAGCTTTATTATTAGAGCAGCGAGAAGAGCAGTTAACGGCAAAAATGATCACCCTATCTCTTGTAGTCTCGGTGTTTACCTTATTGGCTCTGTATTTATTTGCGGGTTTTTATAATTCCTTTAGTACCGCTATATTAAGCATCGAAGAAGCTTCTGCAAAATTAGCAAAAGGTGATTTAACTTCCCGTTTGCAATTAGATAATAAGGATGAGTTTGCTGACGTAGCTGAATCATTTAATAGTATGGCTGGTCAGTTTTCTGATGTGGTGCGTGAATTAGAGCGTTCTATTGAACAGCTTGCTTCAGGTGCTGAGGAGTTGTCCATGACTAGTATACAAACTAATCAAGGTGTTAAACGCCAACAAGAAGAAGTTGAGCAGGTGGCAACGGCTATGACGGAAATGGCGGCAACAGTACAGGAAGTAGCAAGAAGCGCATCTTCTACAGCAATGGCTACCAAAAATGCTCATCAACAAACGAAGAATGGTGATACGATTGTTAATAGTTCTGTATCTGCAATTACTGCGCTTTCAGAGGAGATTGGAGTTGCTACAGAGGTGGTTAGGCAGCTAGAAGCTGATGGAGAAAGTATTGGTTCGGTATTAGATGTGATTAAGAGTATCGCAGAACAAACTAATTTATTAGCCTTAAATGCTGCGATTGAAGCGGCGAGAGCAGGTGAACAAGGGCGAGGGTTTGCTGTTGTTGCAGACGAAGTAAGAACTTTAGCAAGTCGCACCCAAGATTCAACGACTGAGATAGAAAGTATGATTGAGCGCTTGCAGAAAGGCACAAGAAAGGCCGTAGGAGTGATGAATGAAAGTAAGGAGCGTACTCAGACGACTATTCAGGAAACTCAAAAAGAAAGTGAGTTTTTAGCAAATATTAGCAACGCTGTGACAGAAATTGATGATATGTGTACACAAATTGCTAGTGCTTCTGAGGAGCAATCTGTTGTAGCTGATAGTATTAGCCGAAGTATTGAACATATTAATGGTGTCACTATGGATGCAGCTCAAGGTTCACAACAAGTCACTGAGAGCAGTGAAATTTTGGCGCATTTGGCTAGTGATTTACAGGCTTTGATATCGCGGTTTAAGGTTTAGTGTGTTGTGGGGAGGGGCTTTTAGTCGCGATTTCTTAAGTCGCTGCTAAAAGCTCCTCCCGCAATTTTCTTTATGGAGCATAAACCTTATCTTTAAACTCACACAAATCTTCAATGATACAACTGCCACAGCGCGGCTTTCTTGCAATGCAGGTATAACGGCCATGTAAAATCAATAAATGATGCGCATCCTGTTTGTACTCTTTGGGTACATGTTTATCTAATTTAGTTTCAACCGCTAAAACGTCCTTTCCTGGTGCGATCTTAGTGCGATTGGATACTCGGAAAATATGGGTATCTACCGCCATTACCGGTTGACCAAAAGCCGTGTTTAAAATAACATTCGCAGTTTTACGCCCAACCCCTGCCAGTGACTCTAATTCATCGCGTGTTTGCGGTACTTCTCCCTGAAAATCATCGAGCAATTTACGGCAAAGTTTAATAATATTTGCGCCTTTACTATTAAATAGGCCAATGGTTTTTATATGGCCTTTTAATCCCTCTTCACCTAAATCAAAAATAGCTTGCGGGGTATTGGCGATAGGAAATAATTTTGCTGTGGCTTTGTTAACGCCCTTATCGGTAGCTTGTGCAGATAAAACGACCGCGATAAGCAATTCGAAAGTGCTGTTATAGTTTAGCTCAGTGACGGGTTCTGGAATCGCTTCGGCTAAGCGTTTAAATATTTCTAAGCGTTTGTCTTTATTCATAAGTTTTTGAGGTAGCTGATTTAGTCGCTTTTAATCGTAGTCCAAAGGCATTTTTAAGCGCAATTAATAATCCTAGACCAATAAATGCGCCTGGAGGTAATATGGCTAATAAGATACCTGAGTTATCGTCAAAGACGTTGATTTTCCAGTCTTTAGCGGCATCACCAAAGAGCAAATCTGCTTGTGCTAATAAGGTGCCTGAGCCCAGTAGTTCCCTAAATCCACCCAATACAATCAAGGCGAAACTAAAGCCTAGCCCCATGGCTAAACCATCTAATACTGAAGGCATAATGCGATTTTTAGAAGCAAATACTTCCGCGCGGCCAATAATGGCGCAGTTAGTGACAATCAGTGGAATGAAAATCCCCAGAATTTTGTAGAGTTCATAAAACCACGCGTGCATGATTAATTCAATAATGGTAACGACACCAGCAATAATCAGTACAAATAGAGGTAGTCTAATTTCTGGCAGAATAAACTGGCGTAATGAGGAAACCAGTAAATTAGATAATATTAAGGTTAAGGTTGTCGCCAGCCCTAAACCTAAGCTATTAATTACGGTATTACTAACGGCAAGCAAAGGACATAAGCCTAAGAGGGCAACTAATGCCTGATTGTTATGCCATAAGCCATTACTCAGGATTTTCGAATAGTCTGAGCGCATTTATTGAAAAATCTCATGTTGATGTTGTTGGAAAAACAAAGTGGTGTTTTTGACCTCATTAACAATGGCGCGCGGGGTGATGGTTGCGCCAGTAAATTGATCAAAGTTACCGCCGTCGCGTTTAACAGCCCACTGCTCTAAGTCCTCTATAGCTAGCTGATTAAAGCTTAAAATCCAGTTAGATTTTTTTAGTTCAATGGTATCACCTAAACCGGGTGTTTCTCTATGATTAAGAACGCGTACAGCGTTTATTGTGCCGCTAACATTGATAGCAATGAGTAAATCAATATCACCGTTATAACCCTGAGTTGCTGTGCTGGTGATAATGGCTGCTATTGGTTTGCCTGCTTGGTGCGCTCGGTATACCGTATAAGCTTGCTCGCCGGATTGTAACTGAATTTTGTCATGAACTAAGTCATTATCATAGAGGCGTTTATCGATGACGCTTTGTAAGCTTTGCAATAAAGCGCGTCGTTCATTGTCTGCGATTTTGTCCTTGGTGCCATGATAAACCAAAGAAACCAAGCCTACGATAATAAACGAAAATAGGCCTATGCGTAGCGCAGCAAGTGTGGGTAGTGAGATAGTCATGGCTATTTTACCCGCTTAGGAATCAAAATTAAATAACACGAGATCATGAGCTTTTGTGGGAGCGACTTTAGTCGCGACATTGTGGCTAAATCCACTCCCACTGGATGTGAGGCCGTATAATATTTACCTCTCATTTCTTAGGCCGTGTGTAATAATCAATGCTAGGAGCGGCAAGATTGGCTAATAAAACAGAAAAAGCGATAGCGTCGGGGTAACCACCCCAAGTGCGAATAATATAAATTAAGCTACCAATTAATGCGCCAAAAATTAAACGCCCTTTATTGCTAGTGGCTGCTGTCACGGGATCAGTGGCGATAAAAAAAGCGCCACAAAATGTTGCTCCAGAAAATAGGTGAAATAAGGGTGAAGTAAATTGCGAGCTATCTATTAGATAGGCCGTCAATGCTGGAATAGTTAAGCCTAACAATACGGCAACAGGAATATGCCAGCTGATTACTTTGCGCTGCAATAACCATAAACCACCTAGTAAATAAGCTAAGGATAGATATTCCCAGCCTTTGCCAGCGACATAACCAAATAATGGCGAAGTTCTTATTTCATGCACCGAAAAACTTAGGCTCAACTGTGTTTTCGTATGATCTAAAACGGTGGCGGAGCTAATGACATCAAAAGGCAGTTGCCATGCGGTCATTTGTTGCGGAAAGGAAATGAGTAAAAATACATAGCCTGCCATTGCTGGATTAAAGGGGTTATAGCCTAAGCCGCCATAGAGGTGCTTGGCAATAATAATGGCAAATAAAGTGCCGCTAACACTGACCCAGCAGGGCGCAATCGTTGGTATTGCGAGGGCTAATAGCACGGCACTAACTAGCGCGCTTAAATCCAATAAGTGCATTTTTATCGGCTTTTTTCTTAGCCAGAGCATGCACGACTCAGCTAATAGTGCTGTGCTACAGGCGAGTAATAGTTGTATTAATAGCACGCTGCCAAATAGCCAAAACATAATGCCGATAGCGGGTAGTAAGGCAATAAGGACTTGCAGCATAACACGATTAACGGTGTTGCTGGCAGGTGTAAAAGGGGAACTAGTGGTAGGGAATTGCATATTATAATGACTTCTTTTTGGCTAAACTCGCGGCTTTCATTCTTTCGATGGTCGCTTTGCGTTTTTCAGCCTTGGCTAATTGCTCTTGTTCTTCTTTGGCACGACGTTGTTGTTGATTCTGAAAGCGTATTTTAGCTAAGTTGGCTTGTTCGGCCTGCTTTTCTTTAATAATGATTGCACCTTTTGCCGCGCGAAATTGTTGCACTAAAGGAATATGGCTAGGGCAGACGACATCACAGCAGCCGCATTCTATGCAGGAAAATAATTGATAATCTTGGCATTGCTCTAATTGCCCTGAGCGGCCATACCAATAGAGTTGTTGTGGCAGCAATTCCGCAGGGCAGACAGTAGCGCAATCTCCGCAACGGATGCAAGGCATTTCAGCTGACTTGCTTTCTAGTTGGTCGCTGGTCATGGCTAAAATGCAATTAGTGGCTTTAGTGACTGCTATTTCATCTGAGCTTAAGGCGATGCCCATCATTGAACCGCCCATAATTAGGCGTTGTACCTCTTGATTATAACCGCCAGATTGGGCAATTAAATGTTTAGTCGACGTGCCGATGCGTGTGCGAATATTTTGTGGCTGTTTTATGCCTTTGCCAGTGACGGTGATAATTCGTTCAGTCAGCGGTAAGCCTTGAATAATAGCTTGATAAACGGCATAAGCTGTACCAATATTTTGGCAAATAAAACCGTGTTCAGCGGGCAGGGATTTTGCGGGGATTTTAGTGCCAGTTAATACCTGAATCAGCTGTTTTTCACCGCCGGTAGGGTAAATGGCGGGAACTGTAATCAATTGTATTAAGTAAGTGTTGATTGTTTGCTGCAATGCCTGTTTTGCCTTTGGCATATTTTCTTCTACTGCAATAATGCAGTGTTTCGCTTGTAGAATAAATTGCAGAATCAATGCACCTTGCACTATTTCTTTAGCTTGTTGCTGTATTAAGCTGGCATCGCAGCTGATATAAGGTTCGCATTCCGCAGCATTAATAATCAGCGTATGTATGTCTTGTTCGGTGGTTAATTTTGTCGCGGTAGGGAATGCAGCTCCGCCCAAGCCAACGATACCGGCTTGGTGAATTTTGGCGCGTAAATCTGCGGGTGTTTCTTTTTGATAATCTGGGCAGGGTTGAAATGCGATTGCTGCATCTAAACCATCAGTCTCAATAATAATGCAATCATCGGTCAGATTTGACGGGTGAGCAATAATGCGCGGCTCTATGGCTTTAACAATACCTGAGCTGGCAGCATGAATCGGCGCAGTAAATGGCGAGTTTGCCGAGGCGATGATTTGCCCTTTAAGCACCCGTTCGCCAAGTTTAACTATTGGCAGGGTGTAGTTATTGGCGCGTTGCAACAAGGGGTAAATCAGCTCGTCGGGTAAGTTGCTGTCTATGATTGGGCTGGCACATTTGTTAGCTGCAATAGCTAAGCCGCCATGAAAATGCGCTAGCTTAGTCATGTGTAGCTGACCATTGCCACTGGCTAGGATTGTTTTCTATGGGAATCATGATGATGCAATCTACGGGGCAGGGTGCTATGCAGAGTTCACAGCCCGTGCATTCAGAAGCAATCACGGTATGCATTTGTTTAGAAGCACCTAAAATAGCATCGACCGGGCAAGGAGGAATACATTTTACACAGCCGATACAATCTTGTTCGACAATAAAGGCAACGGCGGGTGCTTTAACGGCACCAAATTCAGCGTTGAGTGGTTTGGCTTCTATGCCGAGTAAGTCAGCTAAAGCATTAATGGTTTGTTCGCCGCCTGGGGGGCATTGATTAATCTCTGCCTTACCTTGAGCGATGGCCTGTGCATAAGGTTTGCAGCCAGGGTATTTGCATTGGCCGCATTGCGTTTGCGGTAATAAGGCATCAAGTTGTTCAACAATGGGATCGCCTTGGACCTTTAAATGTTGTGCTGCATAGCCTAAGACTAGGCCAAGTAAAACAAAGACCAGACACAGTAATAACATTAAGCGAGTCCAGTAAAACCCATAAAGGCCATGGACATTAGTCCCGCAGTGACTAAACCTATCGCCGCGCCTTGAAATGGCTTAGGTACATCGGCAACATCAATACGTTCGCGTAGCGCGGCAAAAAGAATTAAAACTAAGGTAAAGCCTAGTGCTGTGCCAACACCAAAAATAACGGATTCCAAAAAGCTATGCCGTGCTTGGATATTCAATAGAGCAACACCTAAAACCGCGCAATTGGTCGTTATTAAAGGCAAATAAAGACCGAGTAAACGATGTAGAGTAGGGCTGATTTTATGTAATATTATTTCGGTGAATTGTACGACACAGGCAATAACGACAATAAAGCTAATAGTGCGTAAATACTCAAGCTCTAAAGGAATGAGCAAATATTGATAGAGTAAATAGCTGCTGACTGATGCGAGGGTAAGCACAAATGTTGTTGCTAGTCCCATGCTGATCGCAGATTCTAGCCTACGTGAGACGCCCAAAAATGGGCATAAACCGAGGAATTTAACCAGTACAAAGTTATTTACCAGAATGGTGCTGACTAGCAGAATGAGGTAATGCTTCATTGGCGATTTGCTTGAGTGATAAGTCTTTTGTGTTGGAACAGATTTTTCTTGCGCAGAAATAAAGGCATCATTTGACAAGAAGTGTGGCTTATTGTTGGGCTGACTTATCGATGTTGCGCTAGATAAGTCAGTCAGATCAACAAAGCAGTGTTCGTGATACTCGATTGATGATTAACGACAATATTCAATCAATAGCTGATTTATTTCTCTGCGATTTAAATAGCTAGGGTCAAAATCCCCTTCTAACCAATCGCGCATATCTTCATAACCTTCATGTTCTGGGTTTTCTAATATCGCTAATAAATCTTTATAACCCCAGATACCACCACAATCTTCTGGTGGGCAAGCGCGTTTGCCTGTGACACAGTAAGGCAGCTTCTTTTCTATATCAAAAGGTAGTACTTTTTCCAGAATGACTTTATGCGTCCAGCTATCGCCAAAGTCATATTCATAAATTAAATTATCTTTTTCGACTGTGAGCAATTGAGATAAGCGGAACTTGCTTTCATTTTTTATATCAAACTCCATGCCATCATCTTTGACGCCATAGATTTCCTGATCTTTTGTTATAAATTGATGTAAATGAGAGCCTGTCCAGCCCATTGAAATCTGGATGGCTAGGTGCAACACATCTAATTTGATGTCACTAGGCACTAATAGTCGTCGCCAAATGGGGGGCTTAGCGCCTTGTAATTCTATTTTTAGCTGATAAATGGAACGCAACTGTTTGACTGTCATAAGTATTGCCCTGGTTCTTTATTGTAAATGACTAACTAACCAGCGCTCAGCTTCTTCTACAGAGAGGCCTTTACGTTTTGCATAGTCTTCCAACTGTTCGGTCGTTATTTTACCAACGTTAAAATATTGTGCTTCAGGATGCGCGAAATACCAGCCACTAACTGCTGCGGTTGGATACATGGCAAAACTATCGGTTAATTCAATTGTCGTGTTAGCTTGTACATCTAGTAAAGTAAATAACTTTGCTTTTTCAGTATGATCAGGGCAGGCTGGATAGCCTGGCGCAGGACGAATGCCTTTATAATTTTCTTTAATTAGCTCTTCATTGTTTAGCTCTTCATCGCCAATATAGCCCCAGTGATTTTTGCGTACATCACGGTGCATATATTCAGCAAAGGCTTCGGCTAATCGGTCAGCTAAAGCTTTGAGCATAATGCTATTATAGTCATCATGATCTTTTTCAAACTCGGCTAATTTCTTTTCGATACCAATACCTGCTGTGACCGCAAAGCCTCCGATATAATCTTTTTGTGCACTGTCTTTAGGAGCTACAAAATCCGATAAGCAATAATTGGGTCGCCCTGGTGCTTTGATATTTTGCTGGCGTAGATGATGTAGTATTTCTAGGCGCTCAGTGCGTGATTCATCGGTATATAAAATAATATCATCGCCGTCGCTATTAGCTGGAAAAAAGCCAATGACAGCTCTGGCTTCTAACCAACGCTCGGAAATTATTTTTTTCAGCATCACTTGAGCATCTTCAAATAAATCCCGAGCATGTTTTCCGACCAATTCATCATCAAGAATGGCTGGGTATTTACCGGCTAATTCCCAAGTTTGAAAGAACGGTGTCCAATCTATATACCAAACGAGCGTTTCTAATGGGAAGCGGTCAATCACTTCTATGCCTAATTTTTTCGGTGGCACAGGAGTATGATTTTTCCAAGCAAATTTATTAGCACGGGCCGACTCTAAGTTGTGCTGTTTAGTTTTAGCTTTACGTCCTTTGTGGCGTTCACGCACTTCGGCATATTCTGCGCGCAGTTCTGCACCAAAGGCTGCTTTCTTTTCAGGGCTGAGTAAATTCCCAGCAACACCCACAGCTCTTGAAGCATCAGGCACATAAACGGTCATGCCTGAATAATTTTCTTCAATTTTAACGGCGGTATGTGCGCGTGAAGTGGTTGCTCCGCCAATCATTAAGGGAATCGTGAAGTTTTGCCTTTGCATTTCTTTGGCAACATGGACCATTTCTTCTAAGGAAGGGGTAATTAATCCACTCAGACCGATAATATCGACTTTTTTCTCCTTGGCGACCTGTAAGATTTGCGCCGTTGGTACCATTACTCCCATGTCAATGATTTCATAGTTATTACACTGTAAAACCACGCCGACGATATTTTTACCAATATCATGCACATCACCTTTAACGGTAGCCATTAAAATCGTGCCGTTAGTTTGTATTTTGCCTGCTTTTTCGGCTTCCATAAACGGCATCAAATAGGCGACAGATTTTTTCATGACTCGCGCGGATTTCACTACTTGCGGTAAAAACATTTTGCCTGCGCCAAATAAATCGCCTACGACATTCATGCCGTCCATTAACGGCCCTTCAATAACATGCAGGGTTTTCTCGGCTTGTAGTCGTGCTTCTTCAGTATCTTCGTCGATAAAGTCGGTAATGCCTTTAACTAGGGCATGTTCTAGGCGCTTGTTTACAGGTAAGTTACGCCATTCTAAATCTGTTTTAGAATTAACGACTGCATCGCCACGATATTTTTCGGCAATTTCTAGTAATTTGTCTGTGCCATCATCAATACGATTTAAAACCACATCTTCTACAGCATTACGTAGTTCATCAGGGACATCGGCGTAAATTGCCAATTGCCCAGCATTCACAATCCCCATATCCATACCGGCTTGCACAGCATGATAAAGAAATACGGCATGAATCGCTTCGCGTACTAGGTTGTTACCTCTAAAAGAGAAAGAAACATTGGATACACCGCCGGAAATCATGGCGTGCGGGCAAGTGCGTTTTATTTCTCGGGTCGCTTCGATAAAGTCGACACCGTAATTGTTGTGTTCGTCGATGCCGGTAGCAATGGCAAAAATATTAGGATCGAAAATAATATCTTGCGGCGGGAAACCAAGCTGTTCGACTAAAATTTTGTAAGCGCGCTGGCAAATAGCGACTTTTTTATCGTAAGTGTCAGCTTGGCCTTCTTCATCAAAAGCCATAACAATCACCGCAGCACCATAACGACGTACCAGTTGCGCATGCTTAATAAAAGCGGCTTCGCCTTCTTTCATGGAAATGGAGTTAACGATGCCTTTGCCTTGTATGCACTTTAGGCCGGCTTCGATAATATCCCATTTCGATGAATCGATCATGATCGGGACTTTAGATATATCAGGCTCGGAGGCGATCAAATTAAGGAAATGTACCATCGCTTCTTTTGATTCCAACATGCCTTCATCCATGTTGATGTCGATAATTTGTGCGCCATTGATCACTTGTTCGCGAGCAACGTCTAAAGCAGTATCGTAGTCTTCTTCGACAATTAAACGTTTGAATCGTGCAGACCCTGTGACATTAGTGCGTTCACCGACATTAACAAATAAAGAGTCAGCACCGATAGAAAAAGGTTCCAACCCGGCTAATTGGCAGCGGACTTCTATTTCAGGTATTTTTCTCGGTGGGTAAGGGCTGACGGCGTCGACAATCGCTTTAATATATTCCGGAGAGGTGCCGCAACAGCCGCCAATAATATTTAGATAACCACTTTTCGCCCAGTCGGCAATTTCTGCCGCCATTTCTTCAGGCGTTTCGTCGTATTCACCAAACTCATTAGGCAGCCCTGCATTTGGGTGAGCAGAAATATAAGTATCTACATGGTTCGATAATTCTTCCACGTATTGGCGCATTTCTTGGGCGCCGAGTGCGCAGTTGAAACCAATAGAAATAGGATTAATATGACTAAGTGAATTCCAGAAAGCGAGCGCAGTTTGACCCGATAAAGTACGTCCTGAGGCATCGGTAATCGTGCCAGAAATCATTACTGGTAATTCGATATTATGCTGTTCAAAATACTGATCGATAGCAAAAATAGCGGCTTTAGCATTGAGCGTATCAAAGACTGTTTCAATTAGTAATATATCAGTACCACCATCCACTAAACCGCGTACCGCTTCACTATAAGCTTCAACTAAGTCATCAAAGCTGATATTACGGAATGCCGGCGCGTTCACATCGGGCGACATCGATGCGGTTCTGTTGGTTGGGCCTAATGTTCCTGCCACAAAGCGTGGTTTGTCTGGTGATTGTAAGGTCGCTTCTTCGGCGACTTGTTTGGCAAGTTTTGCTGATTCGAAATTAATTTCATAGGCCAATGATTCCATATTGTAATCAGCCATGGCAATCGTGGTGGCGTTAAAGGTGTTGGTTTCGATAATATCGGCACCCGCATCTAAATAGGCTTTATGAATAGCTTTAATAATATCGGGCTGAGTTAACGATAATAAGTCATTATTGCCTTTTAAATCAGAATCCCAGTCGCTAAATCGGTCGCCTCGGTAATCCTTTTCCTCTAAATGGTAGCTTTGGATCATCGTACCCGTAGCGCCATCTAAAAACAGAATGCGTTGCGAAAGTTGCTGGATTAAAAATTCTTTTTTATTCATAGGAGGCACTTAAGATCGTTTCTATCGGGATTGCTATACAAAGCGAAAAGTGGTTTACTTGCTTACAATGTATATAATGATTTTCTAATATTATTGAGGAGTTAAGCATGTCTAAGCCGTCACTTAAACAGGTTATTCAAAGCGTACTTGCAGCAGCAATTGGTGTGCAAAGTAAAGCAAACAGGCAAAGAGACTTTGAAGGGGGCTCTTTATCTAGTTATTTGATTGTCGGGGCCATTGCAACTGTACTATTCATTGTCACGTTGGTCACTATTATATCGTTTATTGTTTAGCCTGAAAGCAAAAAAGCCTAGGTAGATATACCTAGGCTTTTGAGTGATATGAGTTTTGTATTGGATTAGTCAGTTGTTTTGAAACTGTTTTTGATGCCAATGAACATATCTTTAATGCCGCTAACTAGGTTTGCGTAATTGATGCTTTCTTTTAGCATCAATTTTGTTCTTACTAAAGCAACGCTGAACCAAGCCATAACTAGTGGTAAGAGTTCAAATAAAATACCTAATACTGAGCCGAAGAAACCATCTTGAAGGCCACCGCCATCTTTTCTATCGCCGATATCAGCATAGTCGCGATCGTAGTCACCGCCAATATCGCTACCATCAAAAGTATCAAGAATAATAATATTGAAGTTATAAAAGAGTATTTGTACGACAAAGAACATAATGGCAGCGCCTGCTGTCCAAAATAAAACTTTGCCTGTTTTCGCTTGTACTGCTGTTCTATAGACCCAAATTGCAATCAGAATAGATAATAAACCACCAAACATTATTGACCCCTTATTTTTGTTGTTTTACTTTGTGCGGCGCTTAAAGAAGCAAGGTGCACAATGATCAAGGAATAAACATTATAAACAGCTAATCTTTATTATGGAAATTTACATTGAAACTAAATGGCAGCAATATTTAAGTAAATTTGATGCTTTAGGGGGAATTGGTTGCTAAATAGAGATAGTGTAGTCAATAAAATCTTGACTTCAATAAATCATCGAGTATCATAATACGTTCATTTACTGGCATATTTTTTGGCAGTAATAATTATAATAAATCACAAGAAGGTAGGACACTCATGGGTGCAATCTTAGATGTTACTGAAATGTTAAAAGAGCCTGCGGGCATGGCCGTTGCAGCAGTTGTTATTGCTGTAGGTTATTTCTTCGTAAAATGGGTTTTCGCTGAGCCTGCTGACGAAGAGTAAGTAATACACTTACTCCGTTTGATCAAAAGCCCGTAAGTTTTTAACTTGCGGGTTTTTTTATGCCTAACGTTCAGTGAATTTAGTCTGTTTTGCAATATTACATTATAATTTGTAGTATTTTTGTAATATAGATTGAGTCTCAAATGCTAAGTATCCTGTCTCATGCTTT
Source organism: bacterium (assembly GCA_030591965.1). Lineage (GTDB taxonomy): Bacteria > Pseudomonadota > Gammaproteobacteria > Methylococcales > Methylomonadaceae > Methyloprofundus. Next base: position 10,437 of record JAUVAA010000009.1, on the reverse strand, counting down.
TGCGCGCTATCATCAGCGCCAAGCTCCTGCCTTTATTGTCGGTATCTTTCGCGTTCTATACGGAATAGTTGCCTTCCAAGAAATTTTATTCCTGCTTTATTTTAATCACCTGATTTTTGATCCTGTGCCTTATATAGATGTGGAATTTCCTATGATTCCCTTGTTTTTATGTCTATGGGCGGTGGTTGCTGGCTGGCTTATTGTTGGTTATCGTAGTCAATTTTCTATTATTGCTAATTACCTTTTTTGGATTATTTTTGTCAATTTTACGCCTATGCAGCGAGATTTTGATGGGGGCTTTGATCTATTTATGATCGGTGTCGGCTTTTTTCTTATTTTTATGCCGATTGGGCGTGCGGTATCGGTAGATAATTTGTTGTATAAATTGCAGTTCAAATATACAGATAAGCCTAGTTTGCCAAAAACGGCCAGCGCTTTAAGTTTCTTGTTTCCTGTGCTGGTTTGTCTTGGCTTTCTCTATTTTGATTCGGCAATACATAAAATGTTTGCTGAGCATTGGCGTAATGGCTTGGGTGCGTGGTTGCCGTCTTCAATGCCTTATTATATGTCTGCTTTGGACTTGTCTTGGTTGTTGAATAATGAGCTGATCCAAAAAAGTATCGGTTATTTGATTTTGGTATTTCAATTCACTTTTATCTTTCTGTTTTATCGACGCAACTTCCGGCCTTTTTTTTTATTGGTAGGTGCTGGGTTGCATGCCGGTATAACCATTAGCTTTAATATTTACCCTTTTGGCTTGGGGATGCTTGCTGTTTATATTTTGATGGTGCCTTTTTCTTGGTGGCAAGGTATTGCAAATAAATTGGTGCATAAGGTGCCGCAGTTAGCCGTTTTTTATGATGGCGATTGTCCTTTATGTAATCGGACAGCAATGATTATTAATCATTTTGATGTTTTTCAGGGCGTGGTATTTAAGGATTTACAAAAGCAGGCAGGTTCCGCCCCTGAATTGCAAGTCTATGATGAGCAAGTATTATTAGCAGATCTGTATGCTGTCGATTTGCTGGGTAATGTTTATGCCGGTGTTGATACTTACATTCAGGTATTTGCAAAAATGCGTTATATGGCTGTGCTTGCTTGGTGTTTGCGTTTGCCGGGAGTGTATCAGCTTGCTAAAGTTTGTTATCGGCATATCGCGGATAATCGAGAGCGTGCCGTGTGCGATACCTCTTGTTTGCCTTCTGCAGAGAAAAAAGCCTACCCCGTAGATTTATATGCTCGGATTTTTGAGCAATATGCAGAGAAAAAACCTAAGCAATTTAGATTTCGTATGGCTAAGATTTTTGTCGTGTTGGCGGTACTGCAGCTGAATAGTAGCGTTCATTATGGCTTCTTGTATCGTTTTTATGACCTATCTCAGGTAGAGAGTCCTCTGGCAAATCAAGCGCGCGCGATGAGTAATGCTGTTTTAATGCTTTCTACGACGTTTTTAGGGATTACCCCGCATGCGCTGTATTTACATGATCATTTCGAGGGCTATGAGGATCTGATTGCAATTACTTATATCGATGCTCAGGGCAAGGAGCAGTGGTTGCCTTTTGTCAATGATAAGGGGCGTATGCTAGCCCCTAACTGGGGGAGAGTGCATTCCATGTGGGCGAATATTGCGGTAACACCGAATATAAACTCAGATAGGTTGAGTAAATTCATTATGAAGGTCACGGCATTTTGGGGTGCTAAAGTTGGGCTGGACCTGAATCATGCCAAGTTTATTATTAAGCATAAGAACATAGTCTCACCTGTGCAATGGCAGTCTAATTTGCGCGAAGGCAATTTATCAGGTGAATGGGATAATATTGGTACTGCTATTTGGCGTGATAAAAAGGCGCATATTAATTTGTTGGATTTAAATTCAGTGACGGATTAAGCGACGGTGATTGAAAAAAAGATTTCGACTAAATACAAAATGGTGTTGCATCAAAACTATCTCCATGATATAAATTGTTCCGTGCTTTTGATTAGTACGTAACAAAAATAATAATTCAAATCCTGAGGAGGATGACATGAAAAAAGTATTATCTTTATTAGCTATCTCTTTAATGTTAATCGGCGGTACAGGTTGCATGGATGATCCAGATGGTAGCAAGCAATCAGTTTCTAGCTCTATTTCTTTCTAAGTAAAAAGTAGACCTTGGTTATAGAAAGGCCCAAGTTTACTTGGGCTTTTTTTTGCCTAAAATAATGTCGCTGTTTGGGGGTTTCTTATATGAAATAGCAAGATCCACCCTTGGTGGAAAGGGTTTTTGAGTTTAAGGCGATAGGATGTTTAAAAAAAGCTTATACAAGGGTGGAATAGCGATAGCGTTTTCCACTGCGGGTAGCAAGCCAATATAGCAACGGCAAGCAATGTGCTGAGTTATCTTTCCTCAACCTGAGTTCTGACAGTCGGTCACTGCCCACTCGGTTGTTATGTTTCGCGTGGCCACGGGTATAGATTTCTATTGGTTGGTTTTTTGCCAGTAGATGCTTTGCTAAGACTTTGCGTAGCTTGCTCTAGACAAAAATCAACACGCTATACAACCGCAACCGCGCGAAAAATATTACAATTTTCCAAATATAAAAATAATTAAATTTCTTTGAGATTTAATTATTTTGTGTTGTGTGCTGCTGGCTGCCATCAGGGTCATCCATGCATCCAGTTCCACCAATAAGCATCAATGTAATAGCTAAAGCTGATAATATTTTTTTCATTACTGCCTCCAAATTTTATAATTATATATACTTAAAATAAGTATGGTTTATTTATAGCATGGCTTCTTTCCGTAAGCAATAGAAATTAACTATGTAATGAAAGTTTAGGAAATCTATGTTTATCTTGTAGTGTTACAAGAAAAAATTATTGGCAACAGAAAAATTGTATTTATAAGTGCATATGCATAATTATTTTAACATTTATATTTTACGTGTTTACGTAGAGCGTCTTTTTGCGAAACCCATCATTCTGTGTAAAGTTGATGGGTTTCATTGCATGCCTAAAAAGCAGGCATTCCACTCTACCCATCTACAGAAATGTTAAATTAATTTTTATTAGGTACTTAGTGAATCGTTATGGGGCTTTTACTGTTAGCTATGAATGCTTGAGTGCTTATTGAGAAAGGTATTCAGTTGATAGGCTCAATGATTTTATAGGTGGGTTTGATATTGACTTTAGAGCCTCTAGTCTCGGCATTTGAGAGTAACAATTGATGACTTTATGCCGATTAGGAGAGGTAGGTTTAATTAATTATCCTGAAATTGCTTGGGGTGAAGCGAAGCTTAAGAAGGTGCGTGATGATTTTGAGAAAACCTCGATTCATTTTTTATACAATGCATGCATTGCATAAAAAATGAATCGAGGTTTCTGTGTTTAGCTTTGCGTTGATATTTGCTTTTATCTTGAAAAATAAGCGCCTTGTTAAAATAATGTGCGTGTTTGGCGACAAGGTTTTTAGCCTCTATTGTCTTGTTTTTATCGCGTTTTTTGTTTTTCTTCATTGTAATTACTCCTTGATGAAATAGTAGGTCAGTATTTCTTTTGTGCAAAATTCCTGTGAACAAACTAAAATGGTTCTTTGTTTCATTTTAAGATATGCCAGTGAAATTTCCAAAAGAATTTGATGTTATTGTTATCGGTGGGGGGCACTCAGGTACTGAAGCCGCTTTAGCCGCCGCACGGACAGGTGCGAAAACCTTGTTGTTAACTCAAAGTATTGATACTTTGGGGCAAATGAGCTGTAACCCTGCTATTGGGGGTATTGGTAAAGGCCATTTGGTTAAAGAAGTGGATGCGCTAGGCGGGGTGATGGCGCAAGCTATCGATCATGCGGGGATTCATTTTCGAACCTTAAATGCGAGTAAAGGGCCTGCTGTGCGTGCAACGCGTGGGCAGGCAGATAGAGAGCTGTATAAGAAATTTATTAGAAATGCCTTGGAGAACCAGCAAGATTTAATGCTATTTCAGCAAATGGTATCTGATTTGATCGTTGAAGGTGAGGTGGTTGTTGGGGTTAAAACTCAAATGGGCTTACAGTTTAAAGCAAAGTCTGTAGTTTTAACGACAGGTACCTTTTTGGGCGGTAAAATTCATATAGGTTTGGAGAATTATGCGGGTGGGCGCGCAGGAGATGCGGCATCCATTGCTTTGGCCGATAGGTTGCGTGAGCTACCTTTTAATATAGATAGATTAAAGACGGGCACGCCGCCGCGAATTGATGGGCGAACTATTGATTTTTCGCGTTTGGAGCAACAGCATGGCGATATACCTGTACCTGTTTTTTCATTTATGGGGCTAGCAAGTCAGCACCCACGGCAAGTGCCTTGTTATATAACGCGTACCAATGAGCAGACGCATGATATTATTCGTGGCGGCTTAGATCGTTCGCCTATGTATGCCGGTGAGATTGAAGGTATTGGGCCGCGTTACTGTCCTTCAATAGAGGATAAAGTCGTGCGTTTTGCCGACCGGATATCGCATCAGATTTTTATTGAGCCCGAAGGCTTGAATACCAATGAATATTATCCTAACGGAATTTCCACCAGTCTGCCATTTGATGTGCAGTATGCCTTTGTGCGATCTATGTTAGGTTTTGAGCAAGCTGAAATTGTTCGTCCAGGCTATGCAATTGAGTATGATTTCTTTGACCCCAGAGATTTAAAGACTTCATTAGAAACTAAGTATATGCAGGGCTTATTTTTTGCTGGGCAAATAAATGGTACTACAGGTTATGAGGAGGCAGCAGCGCAGGGTTTGATCGCTGGATTGAATGCGGCACGTAAGGCGCAGGGCAAGGATAGTTGGTGCCCCGCAAGAGATGAGGCGTACATCGGTGTTATGATTGATGACTTGATTTCGCTGGGAACTAAGGAGCCGTACCGAATGTTTACTAGTCGTGCTGAGTATAGATTATTATTGCGCGAGGATAATGCAGATTTACGTTTAACTGAAAAAGGTCGTGAGTTAAATCTTGTCAGTGATGATCGGTGGCAGAGTTTTATTGATAAGCGTGAGTCGATAGCAAAACTGCAAACTGAGTTAAGTGCTAAATGGGTCAGAAGAGATAGTTCGGAGGCTGTGCGTGTTGCTGAAGTTTGGGGTAAGCCGCTAATTAAAGAGGCTAGCTTAATGGAGTTATTGCGTCGTCCTGAAGTTGATATTGTACAATTAATGGAATTTGCGGATACGCAGGGGCTTGACGGTTCGGTTTTACAGCAAGTTGAAGTTCAGGCAAAGTACGCGGGTTATATCGAACGACAGCAACAAGATATTGATAAGGCGAGGCGCTACAATCATTTAGAGATAGTGGTGGATTTTGATTATAGCTTGGTGCCAGGTTTATCTAATGAGGCTCGAGAAAAGCTAACTAAGCAGCGTCCTGAAACCTTGGGTTTGGCATCAAGAATCCCAGGAGTAACACCAGCGGCAGTTTCTTTATTACTAATTTATATGAAAAAGCAACATGGATAATAGTCGGGACGTGCTAGTGACAGGTCTAGCAGATTTAGGTGTTAGTGCTACGGAGCAGCAAATTGATTTATTATTGGCGTTTGTGCGTTTAATAGAGAAATGGAATAAGACCTATAATTTAACAGCGATAAGAAATAGAGAAGAAATGCTGCGCTTGCATATCTTGGATAGTTTGGCTGTGCTGCCTTTTATCTCTGGTGAAAACATTATAGATGTCGGAACTGGGGCTGGGTTGCCTGGTATTCCTTTGGCTATTTTTATGCCTGATGTGGAATTTACTTTGCTAGATAGTAATGCTAAGAAAACTCGTTTTGTACAGCAGGCAGTTTTGGAATTAAAATTAGAGAATGTCGAAGTTGTCCATAGTCGAGTCGAGCAACTGAAAAGAGCGGGTGAATTTGATGCTGTTCTCAGTCGTGCTTTTGCTAGTTTGCATGACATAATGCAATGGACGGATTATTTATTGCAAGCAGAAGGGGTGTTGATCGCAATGAAAGGGCAGAAGCCTGTGGCAGAGCTTGAGCAGTTAGAACGGGTTTATTCAGTAGAGTCGATTGTGGTGCCGGGTGTTGATGCAGAGCGCTGTGTGGTACGGATAAATAAATCATGACGAAAATAATTGCAGTAACCAATCAAAAAGGTGGCGTAGGGAAAACTACGACGAGTGTTAATGTGGCAGCTTGTTTGGCGGCAGCAAAGCGTAAAGTATTGCTCATTGATTTAGATCCGCAGGGTAATGCGGCGATGGGGTGTGGCGTTAATAAGGCGACCGTACAGTATTCCAGCTGTGATCTGTTGCTGGAGGATATACCTGTTTCAGAAATGATTGTAGAGGTGCCTGATATTGGTTTTTCGGTGATTGCTGGTAACTCAGATTTAACCGTGGCGGAAGTGCAGTTAATGAAGATGACGCAGCGTGAGCGTCGATTGGCTAATGCGCTGAAACAAGTGCAAAATGATTATGATTATATTTTAATCGACTGCCCGCCTTCACTAAATATGTTGACCTTGAATGCTATGGTCGCTGCAACTAGCGTGCTCGTGCCAATGCAATGCGAGTATTATGCACTAGAAGGCTTGTCAGCATTGATGGAGACATTGCGGAATATTCGTGAGACAGCAAACCCGGATTTATATTTAGAAGGTATTCTGCGTACCATGTTTGATAACCGTAGTCGATTGACCAAGGATGTCTCTGAGCAATTAGTCGAATATTTTGCAGATAAAGTATTTCGAACTTGTGTGCCAAGAAATATTAGGTTGGCTGAAGCACCGAGCCATGGTATGCCCATCTTGCAGTATGATAAGAGTTCGCGTGGAGCGCTTGCCTATATTGCTTTGGCGGGTGAATTAATCAGAAAAGAAAAGAAATAAGTATATGTCAGCAAAAAAACGGGGATTAGGGAAAGGTTTGGGCGCATTGATGGGCGATATGGCCGTTAAAGAGCATGCAAAAGATAGTGTGCAAGACCTGCCAGTCGAGTATTTGCAGCGCGGAAAATATCAGCCTAGAAAAGATATGAATTCTGAGCGCTTGCAGGAGTTGGCTGATTCAATACGTGCGCAAGGCATAATTCAGCCAATTATTGTGCGCGAGATTGGTTATAATCGCTATGAGATTATTGCCGGCGAACGTCGTTGGCGTGCTGGGCAGTTAGCAGGTTTAGCAGAAGTTCCAGTCGTTATTAAGGATATTGAAGATCGTGCGGCGATGGCGATTGCTTTGATTGAGAATATCCAGCGTGAAGATTTGAATCCGCTAGAAGAAGCTGAAGCGTTGTTAAGATTAGTGGCTGAATTTGAATTAACCCATCAACAAGTAGCCGAGGCTGTTGGTCGGTCAAGGGCGGCGGTGACTAATTTATTGCGTCTAAATGAGCTGGAGAGCGCGGTAAAAGTATTTTTGATCAATCGTCAAATGGGTATGGGGCATGCGCGAGCGATATTAAGTTTATCGGCAGAAAAACAAATATTACTTGCTACTAAGGTTGCTGAGGAAGGTTTATCGGTGCGCGTCACTGAGGCCTTAGTAAGAAAAGCACAAAAAACAACTGAGGATGGCGGTGCTACAGATCAAGCAAAGGAAAAGGTATTTGATCGGGATGCGTTACGTTTGCAGGAAGCAATAACCGATTTTCTAGGGGCTAAGACGACTATTAAGCATAAAAGAAATGGTCAGGGTTCCGTGGTTATTGACTATAGTAATTTAGATGAATTAGATGGTATTGTCAGTCGATTTAATTTGAAACACGATTTTTAAATCGATCAGAAAGTAGCTTAGAGTAAGGAAAGCAAAATCATTCTTGCTTAAATATGTGCTGAAAGATATAATTCGGCCACTATTTGATTGGCTTTTGTGGAAGAAAAAATTAATTTCTCAGTTTTTAGTAAGGTTATTGTCGGGCAAATATGCATTATATTATTTGCAATTGTGGCTTTTTATTTTCTGGGTAACGAGTTAAGTGCTAAATCTGCCTTTTATGGTGGAATTGCGGCGTTAATTCCAAATTTATATTTTGCTCGAAAAGTTAGTCGGCAGAAAGGACAGGAAGCAAAAAAAGTTGTCCAGTCGTTTTATGCGGGGGAGTCTGGGAAATTAATTATGACAGCAATGCTATTTGCTGCAATTTTTCAAGATCCAAAACTAGATGTTATTGCGGTGTTGACAGTTTATATGTCAGCATTAACAGTTTTTTGGTTTGCGTTATTGATACGTAAATATTAATTAGATGAAAGCGAGGAAAGATGGCTACTGAGGCACATGCGGCGGAAGGCGCAACAGGATATATTGTTCACCATTTAACACCTCTATCTGTAGGTGAAGGGTTCTGGACTTTACATTTAGATACCTTGTTTTTCTCGGCAGTCTTAGGTGCTTTATTTGTTTGGTTTTTTAAAGCTGCAGCAGAAAAAGCAACCATTGGCGTACCTGGCACGAGTCAAGCCTTTGTCGAAATGATTATTGAGTTTATTGATCAGCAAGTTAAAGATACTTTTCATGGTAAAAGTGAATTAATTTCACCGTTGGCATTGACGATTTTTATCTGGGTTTTCTTGTGGAACTTTATGGATTTATTTCCAGTCGATATATTACCTGCTGTGGCAGGTATGATGGGCATGGAATATATGCGTGTGGTACCTAGTACCGATTTGAATGCAACCTTTGCACTATCAATCAGCGTGTTTTGTTTAATTATCTTTTATAGTATCAAAATTAAAGGTGTTGTCGGTTTTGCTAAAGAGCTAACTTGTACGCCTTTTGGTCCTTGGATGATGCCCTTTAACTTGCTATTAAAGCTAGTTGAAGAAATTGCAAAGCCAATTTCACTTGCTTTACGTTTATTTGGTAACTTATATGCGGGCGAACTAATCTTTATATTGATAGCGCTATTGCCGTGGTATATTCAGCCTTTATTGGGCTTTCCATGGGCAGTGTTTCATATTTTGATTATTACTCTTCAAGCTTTCATCTTTATGGTATTGACAGTTGTATACCTAAGCATGGCGCATGAAGATCATTAAGATTTTCTTTAAACTTTAAATAACAATACTTTTGGAGGTATTATGGAACTTGCAGCGTTGATTGCAGATGTACAGGGTATGACTGCTATTGCAGTAGGTCTGGTTTTAGGTATGGGTGCATTAGGAACAGCGATAGGCTTCGGTCTATTAGGTGGTAAATTCCTAGAAGGCGCAGCTCGTCAGCCAGAAATGGTACCTATGCTACAAGTTAAAATGTTCGTTGTTGCTGGTCTACTGGATGCGGTAACTATGATTGGTGTTGGTATGGCGTTATTCTTTACATTCGCTAACCCATTCCTATCTGCTGTTGAAGCGGTTGCAGGATAAGACACTCGTAAGTTATTTTAACCGCAACGTGAGGAAGGCTAGTGAGTATTAATGCTACGCTAATCGGTCAAATGATCACCTTTACACTTCTGGTATGGTTTACCATGAAGTATATTTGGCCACCACTAATTGGCGCTATCGAAGAACGTAAATCTAAAATTGCTGAAGGATTGGCAGCGGCTGAAAAAGGCCAGGAAGATATGGAGCTGGCAGTAAAAAGAGCTGCTAACGTTTTAAGAGAAGCGAAGCAACAATCGGCTGATATTGTAAATCTTGCACAAAAACGTGCGAATGAGATCGTTGAAGAATCAAAGGGCACGGCTAAGCAGGAAGGTGCGCGGATGATTGAGGCGGCTCAGGCGCAGATTGAGCAAGAAATGCAAAGAGCACAAGAGCAAATGCGTAAAGAAGTTTCTGCACTGGCGTTAAAAGCAGCGGGACAGATATTACAGCAGGAAATTGACAAAGCTAAGCACAAAGAGCTACTCGGCAAAGTATCTGAGCAATTAGGTCAAGTGTAATGAGTGAACTAGCAACTTTGGCAAGACCGTATGCAGAGGCAGTGTTTAAAAGAGCAAAAGAATCAGACAACTCTCAGGAATGGTCTGAAAATCTAGCTTTTCTATCTGCCATTATGCAGGATGAGGGCTTAGCTGCAATTGTGAATAACCCAAGAGTTGAGGAAGATAAATTAACAGCGCTATTGCTGGAAATTTGCCAGGATCAAGTCACTGGGGAAGCTAATAATTTTCTTAAACTATTAATAGAAAATGGAAGATTAAAATTAGCGCCACAAATTGCGGAATTATTCGAGAAACACAAAGCTGAAGATGAAGGTTATGTCGATGTTGACGTTATAACGGCTTATGCTTTAACTAAGGTAGAAGAGAAAAGTTTTGCTACAGCACTAGAGAAGTCACTCAATAAAAAAGTAAATATCACGTCAAGTATTGATAAGAGCTTAATGGGTGGCTATTTAGTAAAAGCAGGCGATACCGTGATTGACGGCTCTATCAGTGGTCAACTTCAACAACTAGCTAAAAGGATCTAACAGCTTAGACTGAGAAAAAATATGCAATTAAATCCATCTGAAATAAGTGATCTGATTAAGAAACGGATCGAAA
>JAUVAA010000127.1 GCA_030591965.1 bacterium | reverse complement strand
TGCGGGTTTTGTGCATAGTTGAGTTTGACGCAGGACGAACTGGGGCTCCCATAATTCGCTCCGTATGTGAATGAATATTTGGCGACAGGAGTCCCAAGTATTTCATGAGGTAGGATGGCGCGCCAGAGTGTTTTTTCTGGGTGTCTGTAAATGTCACGTGCCTTATGTTCTGCTGAGCGGTGTGAGCCGTTGATTGCTTTTTGAAAGGCAGTGGTCTCTGCGAAACTATTAAGGCTGAATGCTAATAAAGCCAGTAGAGCGATTCTTTTATACATGGTATTAAGCCTTATTAATGAGTTGATACGAGCTAACGCATGCCAAGCCGATAAAGGCAACAAAAGTCCAGCCAGGTATGCTGAGCCCTAAAAATGTCCATAAGACATCAGCGCATTCACCGGTGCCGTTAACCATGAGTTTAAGGGTATCAGTTAACGGAAAGTTTTCAAAAATATAGGAAAGTCCAGGGCTACATTCAGGTACTTCTTCTGGCGGTAAATTTTGTAGCCAGACATGACGCGCGGAAACGGCTGATCCTGCTAAAGCAAATATAGCACCGAAAACTGCATATATCTGGATGCCTTTTTGCGCGGGGTTATGTAGCGCGGCAATAAGAAAAGTAATGCCGGCTATTAATATGGCAATACGTTGAGAGATGCATAAAGGGCAAGGTTCTAGCTCATCAACGAACTGAAAGTATGCACCGACTGCGAGCATAGAAAAGCAAGCGAAAAAGCCGAGGAAAAACCAAGTTCTGGGTTTAAATTGAATCATTCAATAACTCCTATTTCTTTTTTAAAATGTTTAATATCTCGACTAGAGCCTAGTACCACTAAAATATCACCTGCATCAAGCACATGGTCTTGCTCTCCTAAAGAAAAGTACAGCTTTTCTCCGAGCTCTTTATCGACGACACCAATTAAAAAGAGATTATATAACTCATTTAAGTGTAATTCGCTAATAAGTGTATTGTCTAAGCACGAATTTTCAGGGATTGTAATCTCTGCCATATGTAAATCAGCACGTCCAAAAACAGCTTCATCTAAAATCCAAGTAATACTGGGTTTAGTGAGTAATTGATAAGCTTTTTTACTACATATTTCGAACGGGTCAATAATTTTATTGGCCCCAGCGGCCAATAATTTTTCAGCGGATTCTGGGTGATTGACCACGGAAATGATTTTAAGTTTTTTATCGAGTACGCGTGCCGAAAGTGTCAGAAATACATTTTCTGAGTCGGATTCTAAAAAGCAAAAAAGCGTTCCTACTGAAGAGCCTATGCCAAGAGCAACAAGATCGTCGTCTTGGCTGTAGTCCATAAGCTGTGCCGGTAACTCTTTTTGCAGAGCTTGTTCTATTTTTTCTGGATCCGAATCAAGAATTATCAAGTTATTTTCTTTTTCGTTAAGCTGGCTCACCAGCTCATAGGTCATGCTGTTATAACCAAAAATGGCAATGAGTTTATCGGTCATAATGGTTTCTCTAACGCTTTCTGTAGGCGACTGGTGATAATTAAATCGTGTAAGTGTTCAATGCCTAGCTGCCTACCTAATAAAACTAAGATGTCGCCTTCATAGAGTATAAAGCTAGGGTCTGGGTTAAAGTAAAAGTGTTGATTGCGCAATTTATAACGATTTCTGCGTTTGCTATGAATTGGATTTTGGCTAATCACGCCAATTAGGCGAGTTTTATATTGATTAAAGTTCGCCTCCTCTAGAGATATGCCGGTGAGAAAGCAGCCTTCGCACACGCTTAAGGCTTCCATTTGTATATCTTTTTGGTCATGAAGGATGCCATGTATCGCTTCGAATGCTACCGGGTGGCCGATATACTCAGCCGCTAAAAGCCCCGCAATATTAAATGATTGGACAATATGACTTGCGCCTGCTTGGAGCATTTTCTTGGCATTCTCTTCGTGATTGGCGCGTGAGATGATGGTGATATCTGGGTTTAAATAGCGACTCGTTAAGGTGATATAAGCGTTGGTTATATCGTTATCCGTTGTGCATAACACGGCTTTAGCACCATTATTAATACCTGCCTGTTCTAAGGCGGAGTTCCTACTGGCATCATCAAATAATGCGATATAGCCTTTTTGTTTAGCTAGGGCGATGTGTTGTTCATTGTTGTCTATGATGACAAAATGATGTTTATTGGCGCGTAGCTGTAGTGCAATATCTTGACCTACACGACCAAAGCCGCAAAGAATGGTTGTGTCGTTCAGTTTTTCAATGCGGCCCTTAACCCTTTCTTCTTGAAATTCGCTCATCTTCTCATTGAAAGCCGCGACTATAATTGAAGTGAAGAAGGCAAGAACCCCTAGTCCAGCGATAATCAGCGCACTAGTTACTAGGCGCCCGCCTGTAGTTACGGGAGTTATATCGCCATAGCCCACGGTTGATACGGTGACAACAGCCCAATAAAAAGCATCATAAAGGTCATTGACTTTGCCACCCATATTTTGATTTTCAAACATGTATATGGCTGTACTGGCAATGAAAATTAAAAAACTCATAAAAACGGCTAGCGTCGTCAGTTCAAATTGTTTATTTTTCAGTACGCCGGTGAACATTTGCATGCTTTGTGAATAGCGAAACAACTTGAATAAGCGAAAAATCAGGAAAATTCGCAGAATACGCAGCGGCCTGTAACTTGGCAGAATGGCAAGTAGATCAATAATAGAACTCGGAGAAAAGAAGTAGCTGAATTTGTTGGCTATAATGAGTCCCAAGACTTTATGTAAATGAAAGGGGGTGCCTAAGTACTCGGTTTTTTCATGCTGCTTGATAATCAGATTATGTATGTCAGAATATATCCAGCCGCGTAGTAGGTATTCGCAGATAAACACAGTGACTACAAAGTTTTCAAATAAAACCGCCCATACTGATGACTTATGCTCAACTTCATAAAGTAGTAGTGATACGCTGCTGATAACTAGCATAATCATGAAAATATCAAAGTATGATTTGATTTTACTTTGTGGATTTTTTAATAAATCGTAGAAAAACCTTTTTACGCTTTGATAGTGCGCTGAGGTTTTCAGGCTGTAGGCAATATAAAGGATTAAGCGGGTTAGCATAGGGGGTATGAAGTGGAAAAAGGTAGGTGTTGTTGCTAAATTATAAAGTCTAGTTGTTATTCGGGCTTAGTCAAATTCTTGATTTTAGCTGATATTATTTGTTGCTTATAGGAATTTACTTAATTCCCTTAGTGCTTGTCCGCGGTGACTTAACTGGTTTTTTCTACTTGCCGGTAATTCAGCTGAACTACAGTTTTCAGTCGGGACCCAGAAGACAGGGTCATAACCAAAGCCATTAACACCTTGTGCATGAGGTAGAATAAGACCTTCCCAGCTTGCTTGAGTAATAATGGGGAAAGGGTCGTTGGCATGGCGCATTAACACGATAACGCAAATAAAGCGCGCCGTTCGTTGTGCTTCGGGGATACCCTTCATGTCTTTAAGTAATTTCTGTAGATTTTCTTGATCATTGGCTTGCGGGCCTGCAAAGCGAGCGGAAATGACGCCTGGTGCACCATTTAATTCGTCAACGACTAAACCTGAATCATCCGCAATGGCAGGTAAGTTGCTGTAAACTGCAGCGTTTCTTGCCTTAATGATGGCGTTTTCAACGAACGTACTGCCTGTTTCCTCGGCTTCTTGAATATTAAATTCTTGTTGAGTAATTATCGTGTAATTATTTAAAAGAGCTTGAATCTCTTTTATTTTCCCTTTGTTGCCGCTGGCTAATACGATTTTTTGAGAATTAGGAAATAACATAATTAATTATTTTAAAGTGAAGAGGGGTAGGGCTTGCTGTTCTGTATGCTGGATAGTAGAGGATGCAACGTTTGCAGCATTAATTTCTGCAAACGTTGTGCATTACTTTACTGGTGATCTGCCAAGGCTGCAGATTGTTTAGCTAATAGATCTGCAATGCCTGATTTAGCTAGCTCTAGCATGGCGTTAAGTTCTTCTTGGTGAAAGGCGTGTCCTTCCGCGGTGCCTTGAACTTCAATAAAGGCTGCGGCATCATTCATGACTACGTTCATGTCTGTTTCTGCATTGCTGTCTTCTTTATAATCTAAATCCAGAACTGGCGTGCCGTTATAAATGCCTACTGAAATTGAGGCGATTTGTCCGTGAATCGGATTTTTTTTGATTTTCTTTTGTTTGAGCATTTTTTCTATAGCTATAGAAAGTGCGACAAAGCCACCAGTAATCGAAGCGGTACGCGTTCCTCCATCAGCTTGAATAACGTCACAATCGATAGTAATAGTGTGTTCGCCTAGAGCCGATAAATCCACTGCGGCACGCAGTGATCTGCCGATAAGGCGCTGAATTTCTTGAGTTCTTCCGCCTTGTTTTCCTTGGCTCGCTTCGCGCCCCATGCGTGTATGTGTTGAGCGGGGTAGCATGCCGTATTCGGCAGTGACCCAGCCTTGGCCTTTTCCTTTTAAAAAGCGCGGCACTCTGTTTTCAACGCTTGCAGTACATAGTACGCGCGTATCTCCGAATTCAACTAAGACAGACCCCTCTGCGTGCTTGGTGAATCCACAGGTAAATTTAACTTCTCTAAGTTGCTCAGGCGCACGTCCGCTAGGTCTCATGTTTATCTCTATATAAATTAAAAAA
Organism: bacterium; assembly: GCA_030591965.1. Classification (GTDB taxonomy): domain Bacteria; phylum Pseudomonadota; class Gammaproteobacteria; order Methylococcales; family Methylomonadaceae; genus Methyloprofundus. The sequence goes on along the minus strand of JAUVAA010000127.1, from coordinate 4,251 downwards.
GAGATAGAGTATACCTGATTAAGCTATTTGAAGTAGGTAGGAGAAGGGCGGTTTTAGGTAATAAAAGGAGGGAGAGAGTCTATGGATACGTTTTTTGCTAAAGGGCCTGAATAGAATGAAATGCCATTTTACTCAAGTAGATTTGTGAGGATTATGCCTTTTCATCTATAAATGCGCCTAGCATTTCCTTTTCTGCATTAAGCAATTTCACACCGGCAGAAGTTTCAAGCTCCGCTTCTTTTAGGCTCAGTATAGGCTTGAGAATGTCTTTTTGGTTAAAGTTGGTGCTGCCAACTTCGTTGCTTTGAATAGGGGGCTTGGCTATTTGTACGGCTGCATCATTCGATTTTTGTTGAGCACTGCTAAATAATTGGATGGCACTGCTATCAGGTGAAATGTTCATTAATGACCTCCGTTCGGATTATCTGTTTCGACTTTGATTATAGTATTTGATTATAGTAGAAGTAAGGGGTTTATTTTGTGAGAAATTGTACGTTTTTGATTAAAAAGATTTTTTAACTTCCCTTGAAAGAGTCGTTGCTGGTAAATGGTTCAGTGTAATAAAAATTTAAAAATTTTATTTGTGTTTCTAAAAAAGATGGTTATAATTGCTTTTCAAATTAAGTTTGCGAGCGTGGCGGAATTGGTAGACGCGCTGGTTTTAGGTACCAGTATCTATGATGTGGGAGTTCGAGTCTCCCCGCTCGCACCACTTATTATCAAATAGATTTATTAACGGTAATCATCGTTAATTCTCAGAAATACATTTCCCATCACGGGTATTCGTAAGCGATTCATTTATACAATTGAGGATAATCAATGCAAGTCTCTGTCGAAAAGACATCGGAATTAAGCAGAAAAATGACTGTTATCATACCTGAAGACATTGTTCAGGGAAAGATTAATGAGCGCTTAAAGACTTTAGCGCGTGAGGTCAAAATAGACGGGTTTCGTCCTGGAAAGGTTCCTCAAAATGTTGTAAAAAAAATGTATGGAGCACGTGTAAGAGAAGAAATTACAGGTGACTTGATCCAAACGAATTATTTTAAAGCAGTCCAAGATAATGATTTGCGCCCTGCTGGAATGCCTCAAATTGAATCGGTGAAAGCTGATGAAGGTTTTCAGTTTACAGCGACTTTTGAAGTTTATCCTGAGATCTCTTTAGAGGCTGTTGATGCGGCTGCTGTTACTAAACCTGTTGCTGCTGTTGGAACATCTGATGTTGCTGCGATGATTGAAAAGCTTAAAGAGCAGCGTAAAGTATGGGTAGCATCTGAGCAAGATTCTCAAGATGGCGATAAAGTAACTATTAAATTCTCTGGTGTATGCGATGGTGAAAACTTCACTGACGGTACGGTAGACGATTTTCAAGTAGAAATTGGTTCTAAGAACATGATTCCTGGCTTCGAAGAGCAGGTGACGGGTCTTGCTGTAGGCGCAACTAAAACTTTCGAAATCACTTTTCCAGAAGAGTATGGGAATGAAAAGTTGGCGGGTAAAGCGGCTGAGTTTGAAATAGAAGTACTGAAAATTGAATCATCTGCTTTGCCAGAAATCGATGCTGAGTTTATTAAAGCTTATGGTATTGATAGTGGCGATGAAGAGGAATTCCGTGCTGATGTGCAAACAAATATGCAGCGTGAATTAGATCAGGCGCTTAAATCAAGGCTTAAAAACGCAGTCATGGATGCATTATATGCATCTGTTCCTGTAGCGTTGCCTGTGGTAATGATTGATCAAGAAGTCGAAAGTTTAATGAAGCCTTATTACGAAAATGCGAAAAAACGTAATGTGGACATCAATGATGTAAAGCCTGCTAATGCTGATTTCGAAGATCAAGCAAAGCGTAGAGTTGCTCTAGGTTTGATTTTGGCTGAAATTATTCAGCAAAATGAAATTAAAGCAGGCGACGATCAAGTGCGTGTGGTTATTGATGAAATGGCAGCAAGCTACGAAGACCCTGAGCAAGTTGTTAGCTGGTATTATGGCGATAAGAAGCGTTTAGCTGAAGTTGAGCAATTAGTGCTTGAAGATGCAACTGTTGAGTGGGTGTTAGGTAAAGTTAAAGTTACCGACGAGAATGTAGCATTTAGCGATGTGATGGATTCTGCAGCATAGTAATAAGGACGAAAATAATGAATAGCTATAACGGAATGGGAAATATTATCATGCCTCAAGCAGCTGGTGGCTTAGTGCCTATGGTTGTGGAGCAGACTGCGCGCGGTGAGCGCTCTTATGATATTTATTCGCGATTATTAAAAGAGCGCGTAATTTTTTTGGTGGGCCAAGTCGAAGATTACATGGCTAACCTCGTTGTGGCTCAGTTGTTGTTTTTAGAATCTGAGAACCCTGACAAAGATATTCATTTATATATTAATTCGCCGGGTGGTTCGGTTACTGCTGGGATGGCAATATATGACACCATGCAGTTTATTAAACCAGATGTCAGTACTATGTGTATTGGGCAGGCGGCTAGTATGGGGTCATTGCTATTAACGGGTGGTGCGGCAGGTAAAAGATATTGTTTGCCTCACTCAAGAGTAATGATTCACCAGCCATTAGGTGGCTTTCAAGGTCAAGCTTCTGATTTTGATATTCATGCGCGTGAGATTTTAACGATACGTGAGAAGTTAAATAAAATTTTATCGCATCATACTGGTCAGGATATGGAAAAAATTCAGGCGGATACCGATAGAGATAACTTTTTAAGTGCGCAAGAGTCTGTTGAGTATGGGTTGATTGACAAAGTACTGTCTAACAGAGCAGAATCTTGATAAAAAATCTACAAAATTATTTTAAGGTTAAGTAATGAGCAAAAAAAGTGATAGCGATAAAATTTTATATTGTTCATTTTGTGGCAAGAGCCAAAGTGAAGTAAAAAAGCTTATTGCTGGTCCTTCTGTTTATGTTTGCGATGAGTGCGTTGATCTTTGTAATGACATCATTAAGGAAGAATTTGCCAATGATGATCTAGTTGAGGAAGGTGAGCAAAAGTTACCGAAACCGAAGGAAATTAAACAAGCGCTAGATGAGTATGTGATTGGCCAAGATAAAGCTAAGAGAATACTGTCGGTTGCGGTTTATAATCATTATAAGCGCCTACGCAGTCACACGAAAAAGGGCGATGATGTTGAGTTGGGGAAAAGTAATATTTTACTAATTGGTCCAACTGGCTCAGGTAAGACTTTATTGGCTGAGACTTTAGCTAAAGTTCTTGATGTTCCTTTTACCATTGCTGATGCAACGACTTTGACTGAAGCAGGCTATGTTGGTGAGGATGTTGAAAATATTATTCAAAAGATCCTGCAGAAATGTGATTTTGATGTAGAGAAAGCAGAATCTGGTATCGTTTATATTGATGAGATTGACAAGATTTCTCGTAAATCTGAAAATCCATCAATTACGCGCGATGTTTCTGGGGAAGGAGTTCAGCAAGCTTTATTGAAATTAATTGAAGGTACGGTTGCATCTGTTTCACCGCAGGGTGGCCGAAAGAATCCACAGCAAGAGTTTATTCAGGTAAATACCGCGAATATTTTATTTATTGTTGGTGGTGCCTTTTCAGGATTAGATAAAGTCATTAAGCAGCGCTCTGAGAAGGGTGGTATTGGTTTTTCTGCTGAAGTGAAAACTAAAGATGATGCTAAAAATGTTGGTGAGTTATTTGCTGAGGTTGAGGCGGAAGATTTAATTCGCTATGGTTTGATTCCTGAATTTGTAGGACGATTACCGGTTGTTGCAACACTTGAGGAGTTAAGTGAAGAAGCGCTGATTCAAGTATTGACTGAGCCTAAAAATGCATTAATTAAGCAATATAAAAAGCTGTTTGAGATGGAAGGTACTGAGTTGGAGTTTCGTGACGATTCGTTGTCTGCGATCGCGCAAAAGTCTATGCAACGAAAAACAGGGGCAAGAGGCTTAAGAACTATTGTAGAAAATGTTTTGTTAGATACGATGTATGAAATTCCATCGGCTGATAATGTTTCTAAAGTTGTCATAGATAAGTTGGTTATTGACGGTGAAAATGACCCTTATTTTGTTTATGAGAATGAAAAGAAGGTTGCAGCATCTAAATAGATTCGTATAAGTATTTTTAAGGATTATTGAAAGCGGTGGTTTATTATTAAGCCACCGCTTTTTTTATGTCTTACGCCTTGTTATATAAAATAAGCACCCTTATATTAGAAAGATATATTTAAAAAATAAATGAAGGTTCCCTGTATGGAAACGAATGAAATAATAGATGTAGTC
>JAUVAA010000058.1 GCA_030591965.1 bacterium | reverse complement strand
TTAGCAGAAGAACATGCGTCTAAATTAGTTAATGAAGATGAAATCAAATTAACAGCCGTAGAATCCGTTGAGCAACACGGCATTGTCTTTTTAGATGAAATCGACAAAGTGTGCAAACGCTCTGACAATGGCGGTGGCGATGTATCACGCGAAGGCGTACAAAGAGATTTATTACCTTTAGTTGAAGGCAGCACGGTTAGCACTAAATATGGCATGATCAAAACCGATCATATTTTATTTATTGCCTCAGGTGCTTTTCACCTAACCAAACCTTCTGATTTAATCCCTGAATTACAAGGTCGCTTTCCTATCCGTGTAGAGCTCGAAGATTTAAGTAGCGCTGATTTTATCCGCATTTTAACTGAACCTGATGCGTCTTTAACTGAGCAGTATCAAGCTTTACTGGCTACAGAAGACCTAAATCTTAGCTTCACTGAGGACGGCATCAAACGTATCGCCGAGCTTGCTTGGGAAGTCAACGAAAAAACCGAAAACATTGGTGCTCGTCGTTTACATACAATCCTAGAACGCCTATTAGAATCAGTTTCTTTTGATGCTCCTGATTTAGTTGATAAAGACCTTGTTATTACTGAGGCTTACGTTAATGATAATCTATCCGAATTCGTCCAAGACGAAGATTTAAGTCGTTATATTTTATAATTATGCGTATTAAAGCAGAATCAATTGATACCTTCCCGACGGATATAAAGCTACACAAAGTATCTCGAATACTTGAAGTAACTTTTGATAACGGCCAAACCTTTCAGCTACCGTGTGAATACCTACGTGTATTTACACCGTCTGCTGAAGCCATGGGACACGCTCCAGGCCAAGAAACTTTGCAAGTAGGCAAAGAAAACATCACCATAAACTCGATCAGACCTATTGGCAATTATGGTATTTCTCCTGATTTTAGTGATGGCCATAATAGCGGCATTTATACTTGGGAATTACTCTATAAACTTGGCAATGAATACGATGTCATATGGCCTGGCTACTTAGAAGAACTCAAAGCAGCAAACCATACGCGCATGGAGCCCGTACAAAATTAAACTAATTGGTAGCTTAATATGAGCTACCTCTTTTCCAGATTGCAGGCCTATAAAAGCCAGCCCTTATATTTAAGACAAACCTATGACAACTGAAAATACGACCCACTTTGGTTTTAAACAAGTCGCAGAAAAAGATAAAGTCAAATTAGTGCGCGGAATTTTTGATTCTGTTGCGAGTCAGTATGATGTTATGAATGATTTAATGTCACTTGGAATTCACCGCATTTGGAAACGTGTTGCCGTACAATTAAGCAATGTCCGCGAAGGTGAGAAAGTACTCGATTTAGCAGGTGGCACAGGCGATTTAACCACGCTTTTTGAAAAACGCGTGGGTAAAACTGGCTCAATTGTTTTGGCTGATATTAATTCCGAAATGTTACGCACAGGGCGCGATCGTTTAATTGATCGTGGCTTGATTGGCAATGTTAGCTATGCACAAGTTAACGCTGAATGCCTGCCTTTTGAAGATAATACGTTTGATTGCGTCTGTATTGCTTTTGGCTTGCGTAACGTAACCGATAAAGATGCGGCATTACGTTCTATGTATCGCGTATTAAAACCTGGTGGTCGTGTTATTGTTTTAGAATTTTCTCACCCAACTGATAAAGTGACGGAAAAAGTTTATGACTTTTATTCTTTCAAATTATTGCCAAAAATAGGCAAAATTGTTGCTAAAGATGAAGACAGCTACCGTTATTTAGCCGAATCAATTCGTATGCACCCTAAACAAGACGTACTAAAAGAAATGATGCAAAGTGCTGGGCTAGAGCGTTGTGAGTATTTCAATATGTCGCAAGGCATTGTAGCTGCGCATAGAGGTTATAAGTTTTAAGTCGGTACAATGCAAGGTGCAATCAGCTGATTACACCTTGCAGCCTCTGTCTACCCCTCCTCTTCCCATTGCCGCTTATTAATCGTATGACAATCAAACCTTTACTTATTAACGCTTTTGAAACTGCGCTCAATAAATATCTTAGTTTAGATGAAGATATTGATCTCTTCTTACAGCCACTAACAGGTAAAGTCATTGCTGTTACCCTGCTACCGTTTAACGAGACGATATACCTCTGCCCTACGGCGCAGCGCATTCAGATCATTGACCAATATGCAGAAACCCCAGATACCAAACTCACAGGTTCCTTACCTGCCTTTGGATTAATGGGACTAAGTTCCACGCCTGCACGTTCCTTTTTCTCTGGTGAAGTCACTATTGAGGGCGATCTAAATTTAGGCCGTCACTTTCAAGAGCTTTTTGCCAAGCTTGATATAGATCTAGAAGAGCAACTATCGCATTACACTGGCGATATTATTGCGCATAAAGTTGGCAACCTTTTTCGCAGCCTAAATAATTGGCAACAAGATAGCGTGAACACATTAAAACTCAACGTTACCGAGTTTTTACAAGATGAAACCCAAGACGTTCCCCCTGCCCCTGAAGTTAACATTTTCACCCAACAAGTTGACCAGCTTAAAGAAGACTTTGATCGTCTCGAAGCACGAGTAACGCGTTTAAACGATACATTAGAAGCCAAACAAGCTTAATAAGGAAGATTACGTGAAGCATCCCAAACTGATACTAAGGTTACTCAACATAAACTGGGTACTAATTACTCATGGACTCGACGACCTTATTTTAAAAACACATTTATTCAGACCCTTACGTTTTCTGGCTATTTTCTCGCCTAATTTCTGGCGCAAAAAAGAGTTTGGTACGCGCGGTGAACGCATCCGTCGCACTTTAGAAGACCTAGGGCCGATTTATGTTAAGTTTGGTCAAGCATTGTCTACACGCAAAGATATATTGCCCGATGATATTGCCGATGAGTTAGTCAAATTACAAGATAAAGTCCCTCCTTTTTCTAACCAACAAGCACGTGAAGTTATCGAGCAAGAATTAGGTATGTCTATTGAAACTGCCTTTGCTGAATTTTCTGCCAGCCCTTTAGCTTCCGCCTCTGTTGCCCAAGTTCATGCCGCAGTTTTACATAGCGGTGAAGAAGTTATCGTCAAAGTTTTACGCCCTGATGTTGAAAAATGGATACATTCGGATATAGGCTTGCTATATGAACTGGCTTCTTTTGCCGAAAAATTCTGGGCTGATGCCAAGCGCTTACATGCCAAAGAAATCGTTGCTGAATTTGAAAAAACGCTACTGGATGAACTAGACCTAGTTAGAGAAGCAGGTAATGCGGCAAAATTAAGACGTAATTTTGAAGATTCTGATGCCCTTTACGTACCCGAAATTCATTGGGAATTTACGCGCCGTAAAGTGCTAGTTATGGAACGCATTTATGGTATCCCAGTGGGGAATATTGATGAATTACGTGCTGCTAATGCAGATTTCAAATTATTAGCTGAACGCGGTGTGGAAATATTTTTCACCCAAGTCTTTAGAGATAATTTTTTCCATGCTGATATGCACCCTGGCAATATCTTTGTCGATATTCCCGGAAAATATATTGCGGTCGACTTTGGTATCGTGGGCTCTCTATCCTCTTCCGATCAGCGTTATTTAGCTGAAAATCTACTCGCTTTCTTTAATCGTGATTACCGCCGTGTTGCAGAAATGCATCTACAATCTGGCTGGGTTCCTGCACATACACGTGTCGAAGAATTTGAATCAGCCATTCGTAGTGTTTGTGAACCTATTTTTGACAAGCCTTTAAAAGACATTTCTTTTGGTTTATTGCTTTTACGTTTATTCCAAACTGCGCGCCGCTTTGATATGGAAGTGCAACCGCAACTGGTGTTATTACAAAAAACCTTACTCAATATTGAAGGCCTAGGACGTCAACTTTATCCTGATTTGGATTTATGGCAGACCGCTAAACCCTTTTTAGAGGCATGGTTTAAAGAGCGCTTAAGCCCGAAAGCAAAAATACAACAAGCAATCAAAAAATTTCCTGAATTAGCCGAGCATTTTCCTGAAGTTCCTAGCTTACTATTCCAGGTACTTGATGATGCGGCACATACCAGTCAGCGCGCCGAAACACATCACCAACAATTAGATCGACTACACGAACAAATGCAAAGCAATCATAAAGGAACACTTTATGCTTTATTAGCCAGTGCAACCATGATTAGCGCTGCGATATTTTTCAACTAAGATGCTAGTCAATATCCTGCCTAAAACAGAAATTTCTGCCAAAGAGAACTTACAGTGGCTGTTTATTCTTAGAAATTTAATGATAGGCGGGGAATCACTACTGCTCTTGATTTCTATCGATATTTTAAAAATCCCGCTACCTCAAGAAGCACTATGGCTAACTATTCTAGCCATCGGTACAGTTAATTTATACACTTGGATTCGTTTAAAAACCGATTTACCTGTGACCGAAATGGAGATTTTTTCCCAACTTGCGATTGATGTTCTTGCGATTGCCGCGCTGTTATATCTAACCGGCGGAGCAACCAACCCATTCACTTGGATTTTCTTGCTACCGGTCATTCTTACAGCAATCACCCTGCCCCATGCCTACACTTGGTATATGGTCATATTAACGACAACCATATACACTTTTTTGATTCCCTATCATGCTTCTTTATTGAGCGTCGAACCACATTTAATGCATGCTGAAATGAGTGATATGGCGCATAACATGCATAGTCAAAAAGATGAGGAGTTTTTTAATTTTCATATCTTTGGTATGTGGTTTGGTTTTGTCTGTAGTGCGGGCTTAGTTGCTTTCTTTTCCTTAGAGTTGTCTAACACGATTAAAGCCGGTGAACGCACACTAGCTGAAGCTCGAGAAAAGGCCTTACAAGATGACCGCATTATCTCTTTAGGTACTTTAGCAGCGAGCGCTGCTCATGATATGGGCACGCCTTTAGGCACCATGGCTATTATTGCCCATGAATTAAAGCATGATTCCGCCCCCATTAGCCAGAGCGAATTGCATGAGAAAATGACTATCATGCTTGATCAAGTTAACCGCTGCAAGCAGGCTTTATCCGTTATGTCTGCTTCTGCTGGTGAATTACGCGCAGACTCAGGTCATATTACGCTACTCAGCGATTATTTAGATGAAGTGATCATGCAATGGCGCAGCCAGCAGCCAGGCGTTAAATTAAATTTACTGATTAATCCTGAAGCACCGTTAAGCTCCTCTATCATTGCTGAGCTGACGCTAACGCACTCTTTAATTAATATTTTAAATAATGCGGCCGAAGTTTCACCCCGAGAAAAAGGCATTGATTTAGCGATTCACCGCTGCACTATAGATAACTTTATTGGCTTACAAATACGCGATTATGGGCCGGGCATACCTGATGAATTGCTCAATAAAATTGGCAAAGAACCCATTAATAATAGCAACCAAGGTCTAGGCGTTGGATTATTTCTTACCTATTCAACAATTAATCGTATAGGCGGTACAATAGAAGTCAGTAATTCACCTCAAGGTGGAGCCTGCATTGATATTTATCTACCATTAGTCCCTAGCTAAATAAATCCTATGTCTGAAGAAACTCAAGCTCGCTTATTATTAGTTGATGATGATCAAACCTACTGCTCAGTCCTTAAATCGGCACTGCAAAAACGAGGTTTTGAAGTCTCGGTTGCCTACGACGTAAAAAGCGGCCTTAGCTTAGCCGAGCAATTTGAGCCTGAATATGCGGTTATTGATTTACGCATAGGCTATGAATCTGGCCTAGAATTAGTACAAAAACTTATTTCTCTGGATGCAAATACACAAATTGTTATGCTCACAGGCTTTGCTAGTATTGCCACCGCAGTTGAGGCGATCAAACTCGGTGCTAAACATTACTTAACCAAACCGGCTAATGCGGATGAAATATTACAAGCACTGAATAAAGATTCAGGTGATAGTTCCGTTGCCATCAATGAAAATCCCCTATCAGTTAAACGCTTAGAATGGGAACATTTACAAAAAGTATTAATGGAACATGAAGGCAATATTTCAGCGGCTGCGCGTGCATTGAATATGCATCGTCGCACTTTACAACGCAAATTAGATAAACGTCCGGTAAAAGAATAATGAGCGCAGAAAATAAAGAACATCCCTTTGCTGAAACTATTCGTATTCTAGGTAAGGGAAAAAATGGCTCGCGCCCGCTCACTCAAGAAGAAGCCTATCAAGCGATGCGCATGATTTTAGCGGGTGAAGTTGAAGATATACAGCTAGGTGCTTTTTTAATGCTGATGCGAGTCAAAGAAGAGACCCCAGAAGAGCTCGCTGGTTTTGTGCTGGCAGTGCGTGAAACATTACCCAACTATGGCATTGCTCAAACTGCTGATTTAGACTGGTCAGCTTATGCAGGAAAACGTAGACACTTACCTTGGTTTATATTATCTAGTTTATTGCTCGCAGAAAATGGCATTAAAGTATTAATGCACGGCTCCGCCTCTCATTCAGAAAGCCGCTTGTTTGTTCAAGATATGCTTCCTTTATTTGCCTTAGCGCCAGCAAAATCTATTGCTCAAGCCGAACAACAACTACAAAGTAGCAACTTTTCTTATTTATCATTAGAGCAGTTCTGCCCTACTTTAAATAAAATGATTCACCTACGTTCGTTAATGGGCTTACGCTCTCCAGTACATACCTTAGTGCGTTTAATTAATCCCTTTAACGCCCCTTACAGTATTCAAGGAATTTTTCACCCAGGCTATCGCCCCGTACATCAAGAAGCCGCTTTGCTCCTACAGCAGCCCAATATGGCCGTATTAAAAGGTGAAGGTGGAGAAACGGAGCGTAATCCAGATATGGAATGCTTGGTACAAAGCGTACATAATAATGAACTTTCAGAAGAGATATGGCCCGCATTATTTGCTCGACGTCATGTTAAACCAGAACAGCTAGACCCTAAGCAACTAATACAAGTTTGGCGTGATGAGTGGCAGGATGAGTTTGCCCAAGCAAGCATTATTGGTACGACGGCTGTTGCTTTAAAACTACTAGGAAAAGCAACATCTCAAGCAGATGCGCATGATTTAGCGACACAATATTGGCATAAGCGAAACAAGAGTGCCTATGCTCTATGATAGAATTCGGGAATTCCTTTGATATCGCCCTTTTCCATATGTTGATACTCAAGCCCTAATATCGTTCCTTCATTATCATCATGCTCAAACCAAGCGACTTTCGCTTCGCCATGTAAATGTAGCTTATCGAACTTAAATTCGATAAGCATCCCTACCTGAACATCAACATACTCCGGAATACGTATCATTACGCCGTCTACTGAGACATTCCGAGTCATAAATTCGTATACACTTTTATCGATCAGAGCTTGGCCGGGTGCCGCCATACTTTTCCGGTAAGCTTTGCGTTTATATAATAAATTATCTGCATCATAAGAAATTTGTTTAAACTCTAAACCAATTAAAATATGCTGACCGTCCATTTCAACTCTTACAATTTCAGCTTCGCCGGCTAAATTTAATTTTTCTATATAAATATCAACTAAACTAGACTGCTTTACCAACAAAAATACATCCCGCTCATCATGGACACTAAGTGAAGTATCTATAGATGCTAGCATGCCTGTGATCGAAAGATTCTGCACTTGCATTTCATGCTCTGCTCCACCAATAAACATAAACCCCATAAGTGCTAACTTTTTGCGGTAATTTTGCCTTGAATTTGTCATATTAATATCATTTCTTATCAGCAGAGCAGTATAATTGCTTTATTCTTAATGTTATATACCTTACTAGTCATAGGTTAGCTTATATTTAAAGAAAAACAATACTTTATAATAAAACTTTCACATTTAAGATGCACTATGTCAGCAGCATTAATAAAAAACCATGCTTAAACAAACTATTAGCAATTTCCTCTTAGTCTTATTTGTCTTGTCATTAACTGCTTGCACTGCCTCACAACCTAAAAATACCAACAATATTTGTGCAATTTTCAAAGAAAAAGATGACTGGTACGACTACAGCAAGGACTCCTATCTGAAGTGGGGCGTTCCTATACCTATACAAATGGCCATTATGCACCAAGAGTCACGCTTTGTTGCGGATGCAAAACCACCTAGACCTTGGCTATTTGGTATTATCCCTTGGTTCAGAAATAGCTCCGCCTACGGCTACCCGCAAGCACAAGACGGTACTTGGGACTGGTACCTGAAGGAAGCTGGCAGTTGGAGCGCAGACCGAGATGACTTTGAGGATGCCAGTGATTTTATTGGCTGGTATTGTACCGTCAGCTATAAAAAACTCGGCATATCTAAATGGGATACAGAAAATCAATACTTAGCCTATCATGAAGGACATGGTGGCTTTAAAAGAAAAACTTACCTTAAAAAACCGTGGCTATTAAAAACAGCTAAAAAAGTAAATCGACAAGCTCAGGCCTTTAAGCAGCAATTAAATCGCTGTAAAGCAGAATTAGAAAGTACTAGCTGGTTTTTTTGGTAAAATAGTTAACTTAAACAATTTAAGGAGTAGAAGTGAGTAAAATTCAACTCATTATTATCGCAGTTTCCATTCTCGTACTTATAGGACTTTTCATGTTTTCAAAGAACAACTCAGAACTTGCCCAAACCAACATCACTGAAGGCGCAGCATTTCTTGCTGAGAATGCCACTAAAGAAGGCGTTACCACTACTGCAAGTGGTTTACAATACACTATTCTCACTGATGCTGAAGGTGACAAACCAAGCGCTACATCTAATGTAACTGTGCATTATAAAGGCACCACTTTGGATGGTACTGAGTTTGATAGCTCATATAGCCGTAACGCACCGGCTACCTTTCCTTTAAATCGCGTGATTGGCGGTTGGACTGAAGGTGTACAGTTAATGTCAGTGGGGGCGACTTACCGTTTCTTTATTCCTTCTGAGCTGGCTTATGGCGCACAAGGTGCTGGCGGTGCAATTGGCCCTAATGCAACACTTATTTTTGATGTTGAATTACTCAGCTTCTAATAAAAGCCTAGCTTAGGAGCGAAAATTCAATAATACCTCGCTCCTTAGAATGTAGTATTTTTAATCACTACACTTTATCGCTCTAGCTTTTAACTCTCAATGCTGTTGACTTAAGAAATAAACGACTTTTCCAACAAGAGAAAGTTTAAGTCAACAGTATTGCTTTAATTCCCCCTTTTTCTCAACCTTTATAAATATCACATGACCGACTCTCGTTTTTTTGCGACCTGCCCCAAAGCAATGGAAGATATCCTTGCGACTGAATTAAAACAATTGGGCGTACAACAGGTAAAAACCGCTATGGCCGGTGTGTATTTTGAAGGCTCCCTAGAAAATGCCTACCGAGTTTGCCTTTGGTCACGCATTGCCAATCGCGTATTACTGGTTTTAAGTTCTTTCACCGTTACTAGCCAAGAAGATTTATACGATGGTATCTATAAAGTAAACTGGTTTGACCATATGAAACCAGACGATAGCTTTGCCGTTTCATTTAATGCCAAAGCATCTAAAGTAATTAACAACACACACTTTGGTGCCCTCAAAGTAAAAGATGCCGTTGTTGATCAGATGCGTAAGAAATTCAATAAACGCCCTGAAATTAATCTCACGCAACCGAATATCCGAATTAATGTCTACTTACAACAAGAGCAGGCAACACTGAGCTTGGATTTATCTGGTGAGAGTTTACATCGACGTGGCTATCGTGATATTAGCATTGCCGCACCGATCAAAGAAAACCTTGCTGCAGCCATACTTTATCGTAGCAAATGGCCTGAAATAGCCCGCCAAGGCGGTAGTTTAATCGACCCCATGTGTGGTTCAGGCACCTTATTATTAGAAGCCGCCATGATGGCAGCTGATTATGCCCCTGGCTTACAACATAAACACTTCGGCTTTACCAGCTGGAAAAAACACGATGCCGCGCTGTGGCAATCATTACTAGCGGAAGCTGAACAACGCAAAACAATTGGCTTACAAAACTTACCCTATATTGTCGGTTTTGACCAAAGTAGGCAAGCAATTAATGCCGCTTTATTACATATAGAAAATGCTGGCTTACAAAATTACATACACGTTGAACGTCGAGATATAAACGATGCAACCGCGGCAGAAAGCTGGCAGCCTGGCATAGTAATGTGTAACCCTCCTTACGGCGAGCGTTTGGGTAATACTGAAGAAACCGCACTTTTATATCGCAGCTTTGGTGACGTGCTTAAAGCACAGTTTAAGCATTGGCAAGCCGCCATGATTATTAGTGACCCTGAACTCGGTTTTCGTTTAGGTATACGCTCGCAAAAACCGATTACTTTTTTCAATGGTGCCTTAGAGTGTAAACTCCTACGTTTTGCTATAGAAGAGGAAAACTTTTTCACGCCTAAAGCAAAAACTCAGCAAGAACGCATCGAACAAGTTATTGAACATCCACCAGAAATAGACAGCGAAGCAACAGAAAACGCGCAAATGTTTGCCAATCGCCTAAAGAAAAATATCAAAAAAATGGCTAAATGGGTAAAACGTGAAGACATGCACTGCTACCGTATTTATGATGCTGACTTACCTGAATATGCCCTTGCGATTGATGTGTATCAAGGTGAAAAAACGTGGATCAATGTCCAAGAATATCAAGCGCCTAAAACCATCTCAGAAGAAAAAGCAAATTCACGCCTAGCCGCTGCAATGAATGAAATTCCTAAGGTCTTTAATATTCCTAAGGAACAAGTGTATTTAAAAATACGCAGCAAACAAAAAGGCATGGAACAGTACGAAAAACAAGCGCATTCAGAAAAATTTGAAATTATTGAAGAGCACGGCGCACGTTTTTATGTGAATTTTGAAGATTACTTAGACACTGGGATCTTTTTAGATCATCGCCCTATTCGTCTACATATCCAGCAGCAAGCCAAAGACAAAGATATTTTAAACTTATTTGCCTACACCGGCACTGCTTCAGTACATGCAGCCATTGGCGGGGCAAGCTCTACTACGAGCGTAGATATGTCTAAGACCTATTTAGACTGGGCTCAACGCAATATGGAGCTCAATCAAGTTAAAAATGACAATTATTTTATTCGTGCCGATTGCAAAGAATGGCTAGAAGAGCAAACAACAAAGCCTAAACGTGATCAGGCCTACGACTTGATTTTTCTTGATCCACCCACCTTTTCTAATTCCAAACGAATGGAAACCACCCTTTCCATACAAGAAGATCATGTAGCATTGATTAAACAGGCGGTGCAGTTATTAAATGACGGCGGTGTGCTTTATTTCTCGACCAATTTCCGCCGCTTTAAACTTGATACCGAAGCACTAGCAAACTTCACTATAGAAGATATTAGTGCAGACACCATTCCGGAAGACTTTTCCAGAACACCTAAAATTCATTATTGCTGGGAAATTACCCGTTAAAATAATGCAACACTTTAAAATTTTAGTAAAAGGCAGAGTACAGGGGGTTAGCTTTAGAGCTTTCACCCTAAAGTCAGCGAAAAAATACGGCATTTATGGCACGGTAAAAAACCGTGCCGATGGTGATGTAGAAATCATTGTATCTGCCTCTACACAAGCGATAGAAAATTTTATTCGAGACTGCCGCAAAGGCCCGTTATTCGCCAAAGTAACTGAGCTAAAAACCATAGAGCTTCCTAGTCCAGGAATATTATTCACTGATTTTAGAATTATTGACCAATAGCAATCAATAGTACTCAAGAAAACCCAGTGCATGCCGACTACATACACATAAAGAATAATGGAGTAACGGCAATGAACATAACATTTATCAAACGGCTTTTTGTACTGACCCTACTCAGTATCAGTATTTTTGCTTGCGCACCTCAAAGAGTAGCAAAGATTCAAGTCCCCCCCATTAAAATATTAACGGCAATGGGCTACGGTACATCCGATATATTCAGTAATTACTCGCCAGCACAACGCCGCCTAATGAATATGCGCGCATCAAAAATGGATGCTTATCGAAATCTTGCCGAACAAATTTACGGCGTAAGGATTCATGGACATACTACCGTTTCAGCAATGGCGGTAAAAAATGACAGCTATAGAACTTATATCGATGCCTTTTTAAAGGGTGCGCGAGTTACCAGCATTACAGCAGTTGACGCGGATACTTATGAAACTGTACTGGAAATCACACTAACCCCCAAATTCTTCACCTGCCTAAGTGGAACAGCAGCCATCCATAGCCAATGCCTTAATGGTGTTGGACATAGGCAGCATTACAGTGAAAACACACCTCCTGAAGTCAGCATAGCCAGCATTTCAAATTATAAATGTAACTCCATCGACTGCTATCAATTTCCCGCAGTCTCAGGCTTTTACAATAAAGAACATTAAATAGGAACGGACACTATGAAGTATATACTCAAAGCCGCCCTCATTACCCTTCTGTTCACCTCGCTTAGCGCCTGTGAATCAGGAATGTTTATACGCAGCAGTCACTTACATCATTACAATGATGATGTTCACTATAACCAGCCTATCAGCTGGGGTTACACTGTTGGCGATCCCGTATTAGACGCTGGTTATTCCGGCAATTTTTATCCTTCTAACTCCCCTTATGGACAATATGTTGTACATGAAGGAGAAGGCGCTGTTGCACCTTAATCAATTACACTATGCAAAGTTTTAAATACCTACTACTCATTTTTTGCTTACTATTGCAGGCTTGCAGCACCTCTAAACCACCCATAAGCCTGCCTGTTGAGCAAATAGTCACTGTTGATGGTCAGGCAATAATAAAAGACGGCGCTCGATTACTTGCCCGAAAAATGGCTATCCGAGACGCTATTCATCAAGCCTCTTTGCAAAATAACAGTCAAATCAATAGCCGTACGCTAATTAATCAAAATAGCATAGCGCTCGATACCTTCACACTAAGAACCACTGCATTAATCAATAATACAAAAGTAATAGATGAGTGGATAGAAAATGGCATTTACCATGTGCGCGCTATTGTCCGCTTAACAACAGGCCGTATATGTACGCCTCAATACCGTAAGCGCCTAGCAGCAACGGCATTTCCGATGGTACAACTCAGCCATATCAGCATGTCCGAGAGCAATGATTTAAGTAATGGAATCCCAAGAGAAATCAGCAATATTCTAACTCAATCAGGTGCTTATCTAGGACGCAATAAAACCCATACCTCTTTATACACTAAGCCCGATCTAGCTCCAGAAATCACAGGAACTCACCCCTACGATATATCTGATGATATGACCTTAGCGCAAAGAAGCCGAGTTCAATTTGTGTTATCAGGTGTTATCAGAGACTTAGAATCTTCATCAAGGGAATATTATCGTGGCTCAGGAGTCATCTCTTGGATAAAATCTCTTAACAGTTACCTTTTCACAACACGCAGCATTACCATTGATATCTATATGCATGATGGTTACAGTGGCGCATTACTTTTTCAGCATCGTTACAAAGACCAAGCATCCGGCAATATCAGAATCCCTAAAAATGTCATGGTAGGTAGCCAATCATTCAATGATACCGATACAGGTAATAAAATCACTAAAATCATTAACCAGTCAGTTAAAGACATACAAGAGTCCTTAAATTGCTATCCTTTTCATACCCGTATTTTAAAAATAGAAGAGAACAAAGTTTTTATTGATGCGGGCGCGCAAGAACGCCTGAATGAAGGAGATCAACTAGTCGTTTACAGTAGTTTAGGAACAATACATCAGCTCGGTGGTGAGCAAGAAGTTTTAGGCTTTGATAAAAGGCCTGCAGGTGTTTTAACCATTAAAGAAATAACACCTTTATTTGCCATAGGTGAACTAGAAGCGCCACCGCATATGCTAGGTATAAAAGTAGGTGACTGGGTTAAGTCGTGGTGAGCATGCTCAAGTTATACCAAGCCTAATAGATTTATACTTAAACTCATATAACCAAGAGAAACCGTCATTCCTGACTGCTATCCAGTCAAGCGTAGGCACAAGCTTTAGCAGGAATCTATAGTGTATGTAGCATGGATTCCCGATTAAAGATTTCGGGAATGACGGCTATTACAGTGGTTATTTATTGGGGATTGGTATTAGACGAATCGTAATGGACGGGAGGAATGAGAAGTATAAGCTCTAAGCCTCAGCGGCCAATTCCTGCGCATCGCTGACAAAGATATAATCAGTTTTCAAGCAATGGTCCAACCATTTTTCCAAAAAATAATTTAAGCGCCACTTATAATCCATAATATCCTTACTACGGCTGATATCAGTAATCGCATTAGCCACTTCTACGCGCTTATAATCACGCAATACTTCAGCAATACAAACATCAAAATACACGCGAATTTTAACAGCAGGCTCCAACAGTAAATTGGAATCCTCAGTAAAAAAATGGCTAAGTTGTATCGTTTTCGTATACGGAGTCTGCTCAAGAACTTGTACATGCAACATGGGCTTTCCCTGAGAAAGTCCTTGAGCGGAACCAGACAGATACCTAAGGTCAGGTATTAGTCGAACTATTTTTTTATAATTTCCCTCACAAACAGTCTGCAAACAAAATGATTTATTTAGCGGGGCAACCTTAAACATAGCGTCAATTAAACTGCCTTAATCCCTTTTATTTCCGTTGCCACTTCGTATAGCCCCGGCTCTATATCCTTACAACGAATAACTTCTACATAAGCCTTCATAGGTGGCGTCAATGAATTCTCAGGCGAGATAGTCACCTCTAGAGCAGCACCAGCCTCGAGCACTCTGTCAGCTGTAAATAAAACACCTGAGCCGCTTAAATTTAAACAGGTTCCAACATACGACTGATCCGAATCAGGAAACTTATAAGTCATTTCACAAGACACATCCATACGGATAAATGTTCTAGATTCTGCGTGATCCAACATTAGCTACTCCAAAATAAACTCAAAATTAAATACAATTATTCTTAACTTAGTTTCTTAGAGGCAAGAATAACGTAAAATATACCGCTAAGAAGTATATCCTAAAAAGACGCTCCATTTTTAGCTGAATAACTAAAAATAACAAGTAAATTTAGCCAAATAAAAACCAAGCAACTTTAAGATCACTCATACTACGACAAATCACTGTATATTTCACATAAATACTAAAAAACGAGACCTAATTCACAATGCAGAAATCAACCATACTCACAGGTATCACCACAACAGGAACACCACACTTAGGTAATTATGTAGGGGCTATTCGTCCAGCGATTCAAGCCAGTAAAGACCCCCTTGCAAAGCCTTTTTATTTTTTAGCAGACTATCACGCATTAATTAAGTGCCAAGAACCTGAAAAGGTACGCCAATCCAGCTTAGAAATTGCTGCCACTTGGCTTGCTCTAGGCCTAGATACAAAAAATGCAACGTTCTATCGTCAGTCAGATGTCCCTGAAATCATGGAACTCAGCTGGATGCTAACCTGCGTTGCCTCGAAAGGTCTAATGAACCGCGCACATGCTTATAAAGCAGTTGTTGCTGAAAATGAAGCGACAGCGAATACCGACCCTGATAAAGGCATTAATATGGGGCTCTTTAGCTACCCAATTCTAATGGCCGCTGATATGCTAATCTTTAATGCCAATAAAGTCCCTGTTGGCAAAGACCAAATTCAACATATCGAAATGGCACGCGATATAGCCGCGCGTTTCAATCACATTTATGGCGAACACTTCGCTCTTCCTGAAGCCATTGTCGATGAAAACGCATCTACTTTAGCTGGCCTAGATGGGCGTAAAATGAGCAAAAGCTACGACAACACGATCCCTTTATTTGCGCCTGAAAAGAAACTCAAAAAACTAATCAACAAAATCAAGACCAATTCCCTAGAGCCAGGCGAGCCTAAAGATCCAACTGATTGTACTTTGTTCAGCACCTACAAAGCTTTCGCCAGTGAACATGAAGTAGCCGACATTCGCCAACGCTATGTAGAAGGAATCTCTTGGGGAGAAATGAAAAAGGTTTTATTTAAAAAGATTAACGACCATATAGCGCCCGCGAGAGATCGCTATGAGGCCTTAATACAAGAACCCGCACATATCGAACAGCAACTACAAGAAGGCGCAGAAAAAGCACGCGCAATAAGTGCCCCCTTCTTATTAGAGCTACGTAAAGCAGTTGGCATTCAAAAAATGATTTAAACGATCAGCATCGATCAAATTAATACCATTT
>JAUVAA010000197.1 GCA_030591965.1 bacterium | reverse complement strand
CATGATTTTTAAAGCTTCTCTTGCTCTATCCTTAGAATAAAACCAAGGTGAGGTTTTTTCCTTTCCATTTTTCAAATAAATAACGCAATATTTAGTCATGCTGACACCTGCGCTTTAGGGATGATGTTGTTATGCGTTAGTTCTGTTTTTTCTTGCGCTTCAATCCAGGTGGTTACTTCATCCTGATAATAAAGTTTTTTGTTTCTAATGAAAATAGGCTTAGGGAATGTGTCGTCTGTTTTTTGTAACCTCCAAAGTGTTGTTGAAGATAAGCAACATTGTCTAATGAATTCTGTAGTGCCAATTCTATGTCGGACTTGCATTTAAAGTTACCTCAGTTTTTGTTAATTTCGAGGTAGATAATAAGATTTTTTTTTTTGTTAGTATCGCCCCATTTCAACGGTTTTTTTATGCTTAAATAGGGTGATACTTATATTATGTTTTGTGCTAATAGAATTCTCCTGACTTCACGTTCAAAATTATAATAGGCCGTACCCTTTCCTTTTCCGTGGCTCTTAGCAAAAGCATAAAAATAGGAGTCCTTTAGCCATGCGGTTAATTGTCTTATTGTGGGTTTTTTATTAGTTTTGGGGTGAATTTTTGCGGCCACTGTTTCACTTTCTTTTGCCAGCATACGAACAATATTTAAAATATGCTGCCTGTTCTTTAGTTCCTCTGTGTGGCGCGTTACAAGCATGTTATAAGCGAGTTTTGATGATTTCTTGCTTAACTCCTTGTGTAATGTACTAGCGGCTTTAGATATACTATCCAGGCGTATTTTTGTTTCTTTGACACTCAAATAATCTTGTTGTTCTACAAATATAAAGTCATTAATATTTGCCTCGGTTCTATCAATAAAATTATTTACTTTCTCTTCTGGCTGCTGTTTAAAATGTAACGCAAGTCTAATTCTCTCGTCAGTGGTAAATTTAAAAATTTCCTTATTCACTAACCCGCCCGCTGTATGCTAATCACGTTAGCCACTGGGTGAACCTGTAGTATTACAAAATCATTCCAGCGTTCCAGGGCTTCGCGTCTTTCATCCAGGTAAGTGTTTTTGTTGTACACGGCATTAATCGCGCCTAGTGAATGGTTTAGGCATTTTTCGGCTATGTGTGGCTGTACGTTCAGCTTTTCTAAGTGGGTTCTGATTGTTCGCCTAAAATCGTGCGGTCTGACTTTCTCAATATCTAACGCGCCACTTTCAAAAAATCTGCGCATTGCCCTGCCTAAAACTTTGTCGGTCATCATTCCATTTTTACCCGCGAACACGTAAACAGGGTCTAAGCCTTGTAGCTCAGAAATTAAATTGATAACTTCATTGGTTAAGGGAATTGTCCAGGCTTCAAGCGTTTTGGTGTTTTCCTTTGGTATAAACCATTCTCGTTTTTCTAGGTCGATATGCTCCCACTTAGCCTTGATTAATTCGCCTGTACGAGTGCCAGTAAGCAATAATACTTTTAAGCCACTCTTAACGGGTAGGCTCATTTTTGGCGCGTTGGTGATTGCATCCCAAACGGGTTTTAACTCGTGGGCTTCAAGGTATCGCTCTCTTTTAGGTATGACAATACCCAAGTCTTTTTTATCCAGGGCGTAGGCGGGTGATCTGTCGATATAGCCGCGCCCCTCAGCAAATTTGAATAGCTGCTTTAATATTGCCGTGGTTTTGCCAGCATGTGCAACCGCGCCACGATCAACAACACATTTCACACAATGCACCACCGCCACCGTGGATATGGTTTTAATCGGCTTATTGCCTATGACTGGGATAATGTCGTGTTCAATAACCTGTAATACGGCATCAGGCCGCCTAAGGTGGGGTAGTATTCGATCTGTATAGAATATTTCGCACAGCTCGCTAACTGTCTTTGGTATTGTGGTTTTTAGTTCGTTCAGGTCACCAGCATCATGTTTTATTTTTGCGGTCTCAAGTGCTTTTCGGGCTGCTGATAATGTTAGCTGGCTATCGCCATCACCATACCGGCCAAATGTAAGCATTTTCCGCTTATTGGTTTCTGGGTCTCGGTAATACCAAGCAAAAGTTTTCTTGCCTGTTGTGCCTACTCGAATACATAAACCCGGACTAGCTTTGTCAGGGACTTCATAGCGTTTATCTAGTGTGGGTAGGTGCTTGATAAAGGCATCAGTTAAGCCTTTGGGGGGTGTTATGATATTACTTGCCATTGTGATACTCCCATATCATTTATGGTTAAGCCTGAATGTGCTGGTAGCACTTTCGGGCTTTTTTATATTCGATGCTTTGACCCATATTCCATAGGTAGTGTGGCCTTTACTTAAAATTCTGGCTGAAATTCTGGCTGAAAACAGGTCTTGAAACTGGGTGAAATTGAATGATATTACTTATCAGGAAAATAAGCAACAAATGCACGTGTGATATGGCGTTGAGTGGTATTTTTGATGCTTGTTGAAACAGGCTGAAAAGTGGTCTTTTCACTCTGGGGGTGTGGGGGTCGTGGGTTCGAATCCCGCCGTCCCGACCAATTGAATCAATGGCTTATCATGTAAGTGGTAGGCTTTTTTATGTTAAAAACTACTCTAGCTGAAAATAGGTTTGGGGTAGGCGTTTATTTTACCCTTAAAATTATCGGCAATCATTGCCGAGATTATTTATCTGTAATGGTTCTGGGGTTTTATCTGACACCAATTAATTTGACTGCAATTAAATCTTACGTTGACTGACCGCTATCGACCCATTGCAGCCAGTCGATGAATTGTCTTTTCATTAGAATAACCTGGCTGGTTGAATACCAAGTTATAAAAGCTTAGTCATTGTTAGATTTTGCCTTTTTTGTTTCTTTCTTCTAAGAAATGCTTGTTTATTAGGCGCTAATATCGTTACTTCAGACCTCAACAATGCTCCTTACAAATACGCATTGAGCTCAGTAAATACAAGACATTAACCTAAAATTGGACGTTTGTATTTACAAAAACCAAGCATTTTGTGCTATTTTCAACAAGAATTGCTAGCTTACTGAGTGGTTGATGATCATGGCTAAAGCCGCTGCACAAGAGTTACAGAACATGTCCAAAAAAAGTGTTAATTTTGAAGTAAATTGTTGAGGTCTGTACTTATGCTATTTTATATTTTTCTGTGTAAAGCAAATGAACAAGCCTGGTAAAAAATAAAATAGCCAAGCTATACATTAAAGTAGAGCTTATATAAGCGGAATAGTATTTTGCAATTCGTTCCATATATTCCACAGCCGATAGTTCGGGAAATTTCCCTGAAAGCAGGTAAAAACTACCATTAGAGATAAAAAATGCAACGGAACCCGCCACCAATAAATAAGCAAACTGACGAATCAGGTCATGCCTACTAAATGTTATGTACTTTGCGCTCCAACGCCCTGTGTAGAACATAACAGCATAAGTAGGAATTAAGAAAATATAAGCTGGAGAAATACAATAATCACTGACTTGCCAGTGAGTAATCGCAACATAATCCAATAAAGCGGCTTCAGCTAATAACACTGCAAAGCTCGCAACACCGCCCGTAAATATACCCGCCAAATAAAATACTGCTAATGAAGCATCAGGTAAAGTAATCGCACTACCAAAATGATCTGAACGCGTTAGTGCCATCAACATTGCAAGTGCAGAAATAGTTAAATACTGTTTGTTGTTTTGTATACCATTCATAAAAACCTCTTAAAGTGTTGGTTCATAGCGTAAGTGAAAGAAAATAGTAACTCCTGGTGAGTTATAACCTGCTGCTGTTTGATACTGAGTATTCAGGATATTATTGACAGTGCTTTGCAAAGTAACTTGCTCGAAGAATTGATACTGTGCTCTTATATCCCAGGTAACAAAACCATCTATTTGACGCGTGTTTTGTAAATCATCATAGCGCCGCCCTTCAACATTAAGAGTCGTTCCTATGCTTGCAGCACCAAATTGTCGATCTACATCAAAGCGGAACACCTGTTGAGCACGTCTAGGCAATATATTTCCAAAAGTAGCGGAATCCATGCTTTTGGGATCTAATGCACTATAATTAACCTGCATATCAAAACCATAAAACTGTCCACCAACTATCGCCTCTAAACCCATGATCCGCGCGGCACTTAAATTATTAGGGGCAAATATTGAACTATCATAGGCAATCATGTCATCAATATAAGTCAAATAACCATTAAGCGACCAATTCCAGTTAGTATGCTCGCCGCTAACGCCTATTTCATAACTTTCCGACTTTTCAGGATTTAAGCCACTATTACCAAAGCCGGGGAAATAAAGTTCATTAAAAGTTGGCGCTTTAAAAGCAGTACCATAAGAAGCCGAGACCAGGACACCATTATCAAAAGCATAGCCCCACGAAGCATTCCAGGTGCTATTTTGGCCAAATTGTTGATTAAAATCGCTTCGATAAGCAAGTATAAACTGATTGTTAGCAAACTCTCCTTGATATTGGATAAAAACGGCATGATTATTACGCGATGTTTCTGCAAAACTCTCCGTACTATCAATACTGTCATCTTGAAAGTCATAACCTAAAGAAAGTAAATGCTCAGGTGTCAAACTAAAATTATTCAGTGCCGAGAATGAAATGCGCTGAGTATCAAAGACGCTCTGTTTCGTTTCGTTCAAATAATTCGTTGATTCATCCCGGCTTTCACCACCGCTTAAATCAATTCGCCAAAAGTCCATTGCTTGTATTGTCGCCTTGCCTCCATAAATAAGCTCTGAAAAGTCACTTTCATTAACAAAACTACCATCAAATTCAGTGTGCCCGCCGCTATACAAGGCATGGCCTTCTACGCTTAACCAATCAGTAAATTGATAGCCCAGACGTAACGACCCTGCATAATTTTGATAACCATCACGGTCTGGCTCATTTGTAAAACAACCATAACCTAAGGATCCGGTGCAGGAATTAAAACCCTCAGTCTGATGATAGCTTAAGTGGGTATTGTACCAGGCCTTATCAACTCTGCCCGACACACCACCTTCAAACTTATAGTGACCATAATTTCCACCACCTGCAGAAAGTACTGGGTTAATTGCTGACGTAGATGTAACTGCATTTCGGGTATGAATATGAATCATCCCTCCAATTGCATCCGCACCATATAAGCTAGATTTGGGCCCCCGGATGACTTCAATAGAGTCAATTTCACTGATTGGCAAATGTTGCCATGCAGCACCGCCTGATGTAGCAGACCCTGCACGTACGCCATCAATCAAAACTAAAACCTGATCGGACTCTGTACCACGTAAAAAAACCGAGGTGTGTTTACCTAAACCACCACTATTAACAACATTAACGCCAGCAATACCCCGTAAAGCCTG
>JAUVAA010000107.1 GCA_030591965.1 bacterium | reverse complement strand
TGTCGGGATAAAATTTTAGCCTCCCTCGCGCGCTGCTAGCGCACGTCGGATTGGCAAATTTCCCTGTCGCCTACTGCGGACTAAAAATCATCACTCCGCTGCGCTCTGTTTCCCTGATTTTCAGCGAGAGTTTTTTGATTTGCAGCCCAACATGGCTGTGATCGAAATATGGCCAGGCGGCAAAGCTTGGTATACAGAAATTCTAGCGCCTTACTTAAAAGATCACGGCAAACTCTATGCTGCTCACTTTGACGAAAATTCAGCTATTCCTTATTTTGTCAAAAGCTTAGCGCAATTCAAGCAAAAGATAGCTGCGGACCCTGAGGTCTATGGAAAAGTGATCACCACCACCTTGGAAACATCTGGACAACTAAAAATTGCCCCAGATAATTCAGCTGATCGAATACTTACTTTTCGTAATGTACACAACTGGATGAAAAACGGCCGAACTGAACAGATTTTTAAATCTATGTATCAAGCTTTGAAGCCAGGCGGAATATTAGGCGTAGTCGAGCATCGCAATCCTGCCAGCACCAAACAAGATCCAGCCGCACTCACAGGTTACGTTACTGAAGCCTATGTTATTCAGTTAGCAGAGCATGTAGGTTTCAAGTTAATTGCTAAATCTGAAATAAATGCCAACCCAACAGATACGCGCATTCACCCTCAAGGAGTGTGGTCATTACCGCCCTCATTAAAAGGCGGTGAAACAAATAAAACGAAATTTATTGCTATCGGAGAAAGTGATCGCATGACCTTAAAATTCATTAAGCCTGAATAGTTTTTCAAGTACTTACGCACAAATGCCTATTAACGCCCATAAAATATCCAATGCAATTGCTAAAGCCGCGCGAGGGGCCAACGTAACATATTGTTTAATAACATAATACTTCTCTCTGTTGTTTTTTTAGACAATTTCCGCTGTCCCTCTACAACCAAGCCTTAGATAGTCTTTTCCCAATCTTATTAACAAAGTTATCCACAACATTTGTGGGTAACTTTTTTTATCAACTTTATGAGTCACTTAAGAAATAAAACTATTTTGTCAGGTAGCGTGTTTTTTTTAAACAGCAATGATAGAATCAAACCATTAGTAAGGTAATTTTTTATAAATCATGTCCACTGACTCCCAACCCATTTCTGCAAGTTCACCTGCTTTTGAGTTCAAAAGTGGTGTAATTACTATTCCGGTACTCAACCTATTTAGTACCGATATCAATGTAATTACTCACCAACTACGCGAAAAAATAAAACAAGCACCTGAATTCTTTACCAATTCATCGCTACTACTTGACCTCAGTGCCACACAAGACCAAGAACTGAACCTTGCCTTACTGGTTGATGCCATCCGTAACTCAGGTATGCGCCCTATTGGCGTCCGAGGCGGAACAGCCGACCAACATCAAGACGCAAAAGATTTAATGCTGCCTGTTATGGCCGCACAAAATAGTACCAGTAGCGCCAAACAAGAAGCACCCGTAAAACTAGAAGCAGAAGTATCTAAACAAGAAAGTCCTGACCCAGTGGCAAGCACCACGACTGTAAGCACGATCATCAATCAACCTATACGCTCTGGACAACGCATCTATGCTAAAGGTGATTTAATCGTCATTGCCCAAGTAAGCGCTGGCGCTGAAGTCATAGCCGAAGGTAACATACATATTTATGGCACTTTAAGAGGCCGCGCTTTAGCTGGTGTACAGGGCGATGAGAGTGCTCAAATTTTCTGCTCTGATTTACAAGCCGAATTAGTCTCTGTGGCAGGAACTTATCGTATCAGCGAAGACTTAGATGAATCAAACCGCAATAAACCGGTACAAATTTATCTGAACAACCAAGCATTAATTATTAAAAATATTTAGGAGACAATCCATTGGCTAGAATTATCGTTGTAACATCTGGAAAAGGCGGAGTGGGAAAAACCACCACCAGTGCCGCAATTGCCATGGGACTTGCTAAAAAAGGACACAAAACAGCCGTTATTGATTTTGATGTAGGTCTACGTAACTTAGACCTTATTTTAGGCTGTGAGCGTCGCGTTGTTTATGACTTTGTAAATGTTATTAATAATGAAGCAACTTTAAACCAAGCCTTAATTAAAGATAAGCGCTGCAACCAGCTCTATATCCTTCCAGCTTCACAAACGCGCGATAAAGATGCATTAACTAAAGAAGGCGTAGGCAAAGTACTAGAGGAATTGTCAAAAACTTTTAAATACGTCGTCTGTGACTCACCAGCAGGTATTGAGCGCGGTGCGAATCTAGCCATGTATTTTGCTGATGATGCCTTTGTTGTGACCAATCCTGAAGTCTCATCAGTACGTGACTCGGATCGCATGTTAGGGATTTTATCCAGCAAATCAAAACGCGCAGAACTCGGTGAGGAACCCATAAAAGAATACCTTTTACTCTCCCGCTACGACCCTAAGCGGGTTAAATTAGGCGCTATGTTAAGTGTTGAGGACGTACAAGACATTCTTTCTTTACATTTGCTTGGTGTTATTCCCGAGTCACAATCAGTACTCAGTGCATCAAATGCTGGTGAGCCCATTATTCTTGATGAAAATAGTGATGCTGGACAAGCCTACTTAGATATTGTTGACCGTTATTTAGGTGAAGACAAGCCGCACAGGTTTATCGATGAAGCAAAAAAAGGCCTCTTTGGACGCCTATTTAGGAGTTAATCATGAGCTTACTTGATTACTTTAAAACCACTAAACCTAACTCTGCTAAAGTTGCAAAGGAACGTTTACAAATCCTCGTTGCACACGAAAGAAATGCACGTAACCAACCTTCTTATCTTCCTGCATTACAGCAAGAGTTATTAAAAGTTATACAGAAATATATTAAAGTTGACCTCGATGCTATATCTGTCAACTTTGATAGCGATGATGAACAAGAGACATTAGAGCTTAATATTGTTCTTCCTGATCACACAGATTCTTAATTTTTTTATTTTTTTATCTTAACAAGGTGTAACTATGAGTGATTCAATTGGAAATGCTGCCGGTGTAATCTGGAAATTTTTAAATGACAACGGCCCATCAAGTGCAAATAAAATTAGCACCGAAACGGGCTTAAGCAAAAATGATTTACAGCGTGGCTTGGGCTGGCTAACATGCGAAGGCAAACTGAACTTTGAAGTAAAAGGCCGCACAGAAACTATTTCATTAGTATAAAATAAAATTTTGATGGAAGCTGAAAACTTAGTTTCCGCTTCCATCAAAACAAGTATTAACTCGAACATCCTCCGTAATAGAGCGCAGAGTACTATGATTCGCCATCATTACTGACTGTAATAATCCTATTACATAAGTCGGTATAGTATTTTGCCACCACAAAATTACTACCGACACACGTCAATCTGATCTTTCTCAACTATATTTTAGTGTTTCTTTAGGCCATTTTAACGGCCGCTACCACTGAAATTTCCACCAACAACTCAGGTCTCGCCAAACTTGTTTGCACACATGCACGCGCAGGAGAATGGCCTTCAATCACCCAAGCATCCCATACTGCGTTCATTTGCGCAAAATCCTGCATATCCTTAATATAAAGTGTGGCTGAAAGAATATGCTGACGATCACTACCAGCCTGCACTAATAAATCATCAACCTTATCCAGCATAGTCTGAGTTTGTTCTTGAATGCCTTCATTAGCATCTTTAGCCACTTGGCCACAGAGATAAACGGTATTATTATG
Organism: bacterium; assembly: GCA_030591965.1. GTDB lineage: Bacteria > Pseudomonadota > Gammaproteobacteria > Methylococcales > Methylomonadaceae > Methyloprofundus. The sequence continues at coordinate 6,668 of JAUVAA010000107.1, read as the reverse complement.
AATAACAATTTTACTCATGCGCCGTCTGTCTGTACCTATTCGGGTAATACTCATTTTCTCTCCTTTATAAATTACTAAGGAATGCACATTAAATAAAACCCGAAACTTTAGGTTATGAAGCACCGCCAGTCCTCAAAGGACTGGCGGTGCTTTCGGATATTATTGAATTTTGATTCCTAATACTAATCAAATCGACTGAGGCTAAACGACTCTATAGGTAACTCCGAACGCCCATCCAAAATCAATTGTGCCATAATCCGACCAATAACCGGTGACAATTGGAAGCCATGTGCAGAAAAACCAAAGGCATGATAGGCATTTTTCATGCTCTGTGAAGCGCCAATAACCGGAATATTATCTGACATAAAGCCTTCAATACCCGCCCAAGCACGTACGATACGCACATCTTCAAGTTGTGGAAAAAAGTGCATGACCGTCTTGGCACTTTCAGACAGTTGCAACCAGTCTATATCAGTTTTTTCCTTAGCAAAATCGAGTTTAGCGACTAATGCCCCGCCGATAATCAAGGAGCCATTTTGCATTTGCTTAAACGATAATTTACGACTAGCAGCACCCATGACCGGATCAACAAAATGCGGTAAGCGTTCAGTGACCATCAACATTAATGCTTTAGGCGTTAAAGGCACTGAATCATGCAGTAACCCCGCTAATTTTCCTGCCCATGCACCAGCACAGTTCACTAAAATATCACTGTTAAAAGTGCCTGTTGAAGTACGCACTTGCCAACCTTCACCCTCTTGTTCAAACCTGTAAACTTCGGTATCAGAGTGAAAAATGACACCTAACGATTCTGCTTTCCTACGAAAGGCCGTTAAGGCGTGATACGGACGCCCATAACCATCTTCTCGGCACATTAAAGCACCAACACAGTGGGGCGCTAATGCGGGAACTAATTGATAAAGTTCTTTTTTACCAATCATTTCTTCATGCTGATAGCCCAAGCCTCGAACCATTGCCGCCCGTTGCTCTAGCTTATCCATATCCGACTGGTTTTCGGCAATACGTAATTGTCCAGGAAAGCGCGCATCACAATCTGAATCGACTAGGCTTTCAATGTTACGCCACATGTTAGCGGCTTCCACGGTTAAAGGGATTTCTGCTGGATCTCGATTAAGCTGCCGTAAACCACCGGCATTCGCTCCAGAAGCATGACGGCCTGGACTCGCTTTATCTATCACGATACAACGACATCCACGCATGGCTAATTGCAATGCAATAGAGGAGCCCATCAATCCTGCACCAACAATAAGGACTTCAGTATTCATTACACCTCCTCCTTCGCTAAACCCGCTAACTGTTTTAAGGTTAAAGGAGCAACGGGGGGGCGACCTCGAAAATGGCTATTCACAGAGACGGCCTGCCCTCCTGCATCCGCCACAATATGTGCAACTGCATTAGCACACTGCCGGCCCTGACAAGCACCCATACCACAACGGGTTAAATATTTCACATCATTGCTACCCCCATGCCCATTATCAACCGCCGTTCTTATTTGCCCCGCAGTAATCTCTTCGCAACGACAAACAATGGTATCCTTATCGGCAGTCGCCAATAGCTTTGGGGGAATCGCAAAATAAGCCTCTAAAAAAGGTCGGATACGGCGATCATCATTCATCCATTTACGCTCTTTTACTGATCGCTGATCACGCTCTGTTTGCGTAATAACGCCAAGTGCAAACAAGGCTTGCAGGCCGGCCAAGCGCCCCGCATGTTCAGCTGAGCGGCCACCATTAATGCCCGCACCATCACCCGCCACTAAAATACCCTCAATACTGGTATTACCCCAGTCATCCTGTTTTGGTCGCCAGCATTGTTGACTGCTATCCCACTGGTGCTGACAGTCTGCGGCTTGCGTCAGCCAGATATGTGGGATCACACCGAAGTGGGTTAATAATAAATCCGTTTCAATACTATGCTCGCGTCCTAAATGGCGATAATGCACTGACTGTAAAACCCCTCCTCCTTTTGCCTTTAGCTTACTCACGCCAATTTTGGTATGCACGCCAGCACGCTTTAGATCTCTTTGATAAACCAACCCTTTGGTCAGATAATGATGCGCTAGCAATGCTCTTGGCAATTTTGGTAAAGCCGACCAGTGATTACTTAGCGGTGTAACATCTAATACCGCTTTAATCTCCACACCAACATTCATATACTGCCAAGCGAGTAACAGCAACAAAGGCCCTGAACCCGCTAATACCACGCCATCACTAGGCACGACACCGGCTGATTTAAACAAAATTTGTCCGGCGCCGGCTTGCATAACACCAGGTAAAGTCCAGCCCGAAAAAGGTACCGGTCTTTCCATCGCTCCGCTTGCCACCAAAATTTGATCCGCAGTGATTATTTTACTCTGGCCATTATGCAATACCCCCACTTCGCGCTCATTATTCAGTGACCAGACGCGTGTATTAGGAAAATATTCAGCTTTGCTATCACGAAATTCAGCCGCTAATTGCTTGCCGCGTAAGTATTCCGCACCTAATTGCTGTGCACGCTGTTCTGGCACTGATTCGATAGACCGGTAAATCTGTCCCCCAGGCGCGGACTGTTCATCCAATACCGCACAGGAAATTCCTTGCTCAGAAGCAAGTGTTGCAGCTGCAATCCCCGCTGGACCAGCACCGATAATCAGTAATTGATAATGACTATTCATAAACAATACCACCGATTTTTGACCCTACTCCTTGCTGCGTTTCAACTTGCATACCTTGTTGAACATAAGTCATACATGCGCGCTGATTAGACTTGCCATCAATTACCATCTGACACTCATAGCACACACCCATCATACAGAATGGTGCGCGTTTACTGGCTGATACTGGCGTGGTACGGGTATAACTTAAACCGTGAATTAATGCTATTGCAGCAACGGTTACGCCTTCAGTCACCTGAATTTTCACGCCATTCAAGCTGACTTCAATGGTTTTAGCGTCACTACTGGGAAGCTGTTTAAACATGTTATAACCTGATTTTACTAATGATATTATGATGTTCAAAAACCATGCTTTCCTGCAAGTCCAGTTTCTGACCGATATGCGCTGATTGTGCCCGGGTAAACATGGTATGTGCCAATGCAATATCCACATAAGATAAACCGACCGCATTAAAGTAGGTGCGCTCCTCATCGGACTCTCGCCCAGGCTTATGTTTAGAAACCAACTCGTGCAAATCGGCATGAATATCATTGTGAGACAATAAGCCTTCGGCATACATCCGACTCAAGGTTTGCGTGCGATGCGTAACCGTTTCCCAGTCATCACAAACAATCTTATCGCACTGCTGCGCGACCTTATATTCATCTTCCCAGCCACCGATATGACTGTAAAAAGCACCTGGCTTCATCCATTCAGCTTTCAATAGTGGTGCTTGCGCACTGGTTGCAGTCACCAAAATATCAGCCCCGACCATCGCATCTCGTGCCACGGTATTGGTACAAATAAACTTAATATCTGGCAATAGCGGCGACAACTCATCGATAAATTGCTCTTCCTCTATCGCACTTTTAGCAGATACGCGACACTCTTTTAAACTAGGGCGTACCACTTTCATACCGAGTAAATGCATTTTCGCCTGCTCACCCGCACCAATAAAACCAATACTGTGTGCATTCTGGCGTGCAAGATGTTTTGCGGCAATCGCTCCTATCGCCGCCACGCGCATATTAGAAGCCAGCGTACCTTCCATAACAGCAATGGGAAAACCCGTTTCTATTTCTGATAAAAGAAACATAGCCGATAAATTCTGTACATCATACTTTTTGGGGTTACGAGGAAAAACCGAAACCCATTTGATACCGCAAATTTTTTCATCCAATAACGTGGCGGGTAAACCATTAATTCTATTCTGGCTGACCTGATCAAAAATTTGCACTATTTTTTCAGGAAACATAATCCGATGATCTTCAAAGGCCAACATGGATTTTTCGGCCACTTCAATGGCCATACGCAGATCAAAACAACCCGCATCCAATAAATCTTCCTGAGAAAGATAAGTAAAACCAACCTGATGAGATGACATAAAGTGCTCCTGTAAAATTGTTACTCATTGAGCTATTTAACTTAGTTACCAATAAACCTAAAAATTAACACTTAACTTATGGGTTATCAACTTCGTCGACTGGCTTCCAATTTGAACTTGGATTAAAAGTAAGCATATTTTCAGCAACACTTTCGCTTTCCTTACCTAAATCTTGCTCATAGACAACACCCTCATGGCTAACTAGAAAGCTAATTACTCCACTTTCTCCATACTCTTCAGGCCATGCGACCAATGCGAATCCTAGCTTCATGTTATTGCCTTGTAAATAGCTATAAGCGCCACCTTTAGCATCCTCTCCCTGAGCAGTAAGAATTTTGTAATAATATCCGTGATAACCATTTCCTGGAGTACGCTCAGCAAACAGGGAACCAAGTGGACTCAAAGTATTTTCAGAATTACTCTCCCAATATAGGCCATCATGCGCTCCGGAAGTGCTAATAAACTTTTGAGAATATTCCAATACACCATCATTATTACGGTCCAGTTCGGCATATTCCTTTTGTGCATCGTAATAGGCTAGTACGGCTTGAATGGCGGAAAGTTCATTTCTGCCAATACGACGGATGCGCATACGCTCCAGACCTTCTTGAATATCAAAATACCATCCCGACGCACCCAAAACAATAGGAATAGGCATTACCCACTGTTCAACACCAACAGCAATTAACCGCTTTTTATCACCATCAGCTAACAGTACGTGCTCTTTTTCCCAAGCAGCAATATACTTTTGCACACCCTCATTACTGATTGTATCTACTGGCAAAACCTCTTGATAATTAGCACCTAATATTTCTTGAAGCAATTTTATGTCGTTATTTTTAAGGGCTAATTCAAAAGTATTGTCAGCTTCCTCGGCTGAAGTAAATATAGCCTGATTCAGGGCTGGAGATGCTTCTAGCTCTGTACGCGGCTGGCCTGTTTGTGAGCAAGATACTGAAAACAAAAAAAGTCCGGTAAAAAATATTCCGGATAAGCAGTTACTCATGGTTCGGGATTGATTAGTCATAGTTACTCGAATGTTTTTAATTATATATTTCATTTGCCTCTCCTTTTACCTACGCCCGCCACTACGTCCACCACCCGAACGACGTCCACCGCTACTACGTTGCCTACTCATCGAACGATTACTAGAATTTCCTCGGTTAATATTTCTCTTAGTTTCACGTGTGTTACCAGCCCCTTTAAACGCACTATTGCGTGATTGTCTCGAGGAATTACTTGCCCTATTTGTTTGCTTGGTATTTCCTGTGTTACGACTCGATTTATTATGTGAAAAATCACGATTAGCTTGATTAACCGATGCTCGTGCTTTGCTGCCACCATCTCCCTTTAATTGTTTACGGCCTTCACTAGGGCTGACTCCTCGCTTATCTAAAGTTGCACGCGCTTGGTCACGTTGCGTATCCCGGCCTCGGTAATCTTGGCGCTGTGCTCCTCCAGACCGGTTACTATTAGTTTTCTGAAGATTTGCCTTATTACGAGAAGCACTACTGCCGCGATTATTGGACTTGTGGTTCCAGTTAGTATTTCTATTATTGGAATTGATTTTGTTATTAACATTAATATTGTTGTACCTATTGACGTTAATATTAACATTGCCATGACCACGCCCCCACGAACAGCTGCCCCAGAGAGCATGAGTGATTCCCACTCCTACAGCGAAGCCTACTCCTCTCATAACTGCAGGTCCAACCGCATAACCCGGCGGATAATAATACCAAGGCCTATAATGCGGCCACCACCAAGTACCATAGACAACTGTAGTATTGTAGACTGGCACATAGACAACTTGCGGATTAGCCGGCTCTATGACGATAATTGTTTCAGTTGCCTTCTCTTCTACAACGACCTTTTGCTGCTCAGTCGTTTCAAGATTACCTTGATCTTTAGCCTTCTTGCGCAATTTCTGCACGGTATCCATAACATCTTCTGGTTTCGCCAAAAAAGCATCACCTACACTTTTCACCCAATCAGGTTGCTTCCCCATCATGGTCAAGACTTGAGGGAAGGCAGCTAAAGACATTACACTAGGGTCCCAAGATTTGTCTTGAACTGCTTTAACTGCATCATCACCTTCTTGTTTCGGGTTATCTTTTGACCATTTTACTGCTTCAGTGATATCCGCTGGATAAGTAGTTGCCATCAAGATTTGGGATAGCAATGAATCTGGGTATAACGCTATAGGAGCCATCATCTGATCAAGCTCTGCTTCACTAATTTTTTTCTCCTCTGCATAAGACACTCCAAAGGGTAAAAAAATCATAGTGAGCAACAATATATTGCCAAAAATGGCTAGCAACCTTTTCATAAATAGTTTTCCTTGTATTTATTTTTGTCCGAAAATATTAAACATTGCACCTTTAGTTTCAACTTTATTCTTTAAAGTGATCCGAATTCGGCTGATCATCAAAGGAACGGTGCGTATATTAAATAAAATAGTACCATATTCAATAAGCATATAAAAACACACTTAACATAGACCAGTTACTCCCGCTGAAACCTCTTGCCAAATAAAATATGAAAATCTCTTGGCTTATTCGGTATTTGAGAGTGCTTAGGTCGTAGAAGTCCCTCTAGGCTTAAAACCCTATTAATTTACCCGCTTA
>JAUVAA010000007.1 GCA_030591965.1 bacterium | reverse complement strand
GTTTCTGTAGAAGTAACTCTAATTGCACCAATTGCAATGCAAGATGGGTTACGATTTGCGATTCGTGAAGGTGGTCGTACGGTTGGTGCGGGTGTTGTTGCAAAAATTATTGAGTAAGAAATATGTCTAGCCAAACCATTAGAATAAGCCTGAAAGCATTTGATCATAAGTTAATTGATCAATCTGCAGGTGAGATTGTTGAGACAGCAAAAAGAACAGGGGCGCAAGTTAAGGGTCCTATTCCGCTACCAACAAAACATGAGCGTTTTACAATTCTAACATCTCCGCATGTAAATAAAGATGCGCGTGATCAGTATGAATTGAGAACATATAAACGTCTACTCGATATTATCGAGCCTACTGATAAAACAGTAGATACGCTGATGAAATTAGATCTAGCGGCAGGTGTTGACGTTAAAATAAAGCTTATTTAAGCTTTGTGTAATAAGAGGGTTTAACTATGGCATTAGGTCTAATTGGTCGTAAATGTGGAATGACTCGTGTATTTTTGGAAGATGGAACTTCAGTTCCAGTTTCAGTAATACAAATAGAGTCAAATAGAGTATCTCAAGTTAAAGGTCTTGAGGTTGATGGTTATCGCGCGGTGCAGATTGCTGCTGGCGAGAAGAAATCATCAAAAGTTAATAAAGCGATGGCTGGTCATTATGCTGCGGCAAATATGACTGCTGGTCGTGGTTTGTGGGAGTTCAGATTAGGTGACGGTGAAGGCGAAGAGCTGAAGGTGGGTTCTGAGTTAACTGTTGAATTGTTCTCTAATGGTCAGGTTGTAGATGTTCAAGGTACAAGCATAGGTAAAGGTTTTCAAGGTGGGGTTAAACGACATAACTTCCAGATGCAAGATGCAACGCATGGTAACTCGCTATCACATAGATCAAATGGATCTATTGGTATGTGTCAGACACCAGGTCGAGTATTTAAAGGCAAGAAAATGTCTGGTCATATGGGTGCTGAGAAAGTTACAACTCAAAATTTAACAATTCACTCGATAGATACTGAAAGAGGCCTTGTATTAGTTAAAGGTGCAATTCCAGGAGCTAAAGGTGGGGATGTTATTTTGACTCCTGCAGCTAAGAAAAAAAATAAAGGATAAGTCATGAGTTTGAAAGTACCGGCACTAAATAGTGCAGACTCTGCCGGTGAGGTAGAGGTTAGTGAGGGTGTTTTTGGGAAAGATTACAATGAAGCCCTAATTCACCAGTTGGTTGTCAAGACCATGGCTGGTCAGCGATCTGGAACAAAAGCTCAAAAAACTAGGGCTGATGTGAGCGGTGGTGGAGCTAAACCTTGGAATCAAAAAGGGTCAGGTAAAGCAAGATCTGGTACAATACGCAGTCCGCTTTGGAAAGGTGGTGGTGCAACATTTGCTGCTCGACCAAGATCATTTGATCAAAAGTTAAACAAAAAGATGTATCGCGCAGGAATTCGTTCAATTTTGTCTGAATTGTTGCGTTCAAATCGTTTGTTGGTAAGTTCAGATATAATCCCTACGACTCCTAAAACTAAAGAGTTAGTATCGAAATTGAAAGATTTCGGTAATGCACGGGTGCTGATCGTTACTGATGAGCTAGATGAAAATATATACTTGTCTTCAAGAAATATTGCACGATTAGAAGTTACTACTGCAAGTGAGCTTGATGCTGTTATGTTAATTGCTGCAGAAAATGTAATTGCTACACCTGCAGCATTGAAAGCGATTGAGGCGCAGTTGTTATGAGTATAGAGTTTAATCTTTCGAATGTAATAAAGGCACCAGTAGTATCTGAAAAGAGCACTGTTGCGGCAGAAAATCAAAATAGATTCGTCTTTAAAGTGGCTAGCGAAGCAACTAAGTTGCAAGTAAAAAAATCTGTTGAATTAATGTTTAATGTTGAAGTTGAAAAAGTTCAACTATTAAATGTTAAAGGTAAAACTAAAAGATTTGGACGCTTTATGGGTAAGAGATCTAACTGGAAAAAGGCTTATGTAAGGCTGAAGCCAGGTAATGATATTGATTTCTCAGCAGCATAATTGGAAAGTAAAAGAATATAATCGGTAGGGTAAATGGCTATTGTAAAATCAAAACCGACATCGCCGGGTTCTAGGTTTGTCGTAAGAGTAAAGCATAAAGACTTACATAAAGGTAAACCTTTTGGGCCTTTACTAAGTAAAAAAAGTAAGAGTGGTGGGCGTAATAATAATGGACGAATTACAACTCGTCACATCGGTGGTGGACACAAGCAATCCTACCGTATTATAGACTTTAAGCGTAACAAAACTGATATTCCAGCTATTGTTGAGCGTTTAGAATATGACCCAAATAGAACAGCAAATATAGCTCTAGTTTTATATAAAGATGGTGAGCGTAAATATATAATTGCACCTAAAGGTGTTTCTGCTGGTCAGGAAATTATTGCCTCAGAAAATGCTCCAGTGAAGGCTGGTAATTGCATGTCTCTGCGTAATATGCCTATGGGTTCTATAGTTCATTGTATTGAGCTAAAGCCAGGCAAAGGAGCTCAAATTGCTCGAAGCGCCGGTACATCAGCTCAATTAATTGCTAAAGATGGCGCTCATGTAACTTTGCGTTTACGTTCTGGCGAAATGCGTAAAGTATTAGCAGATTGTAAGGCAGTTATTGGTGAGGTTTCTAATTCAGAACATAACCTTATTTCATTAGGTAAAGCTGGTGCGTCGAGATGGCGTGGGGTTCGTCCTACTGTTCGAGGTGTTGTTATGAACCCGGTCGATCACCCGCATGGTGGTGGTGAAGGAAGAACATCTGGTGGTAGACATCCGGTTTCGCCATGGGGTATGCCAACTAAGGGCTACAAAACTAGAAAGAACAAACGTACTGACAAAATGATTGTTAGACGTCGTAACAAGCGTTAGAGAGGAATAATTAAGTGCCACGTTCAATTAAAAAAGGTCCTTTTATTGATCATCATTTGCAGAAGAAAATTGATGATGCAGTAAGTAGCAATAGCAGGAAACCAATTAAGACTTGGTCTAGACGATCAATGATAACGCCTGAAATGTTAGGCCTTACAATAGCTGTGCATAACGGTCGCCAGCACGTCCCTGTTTTAGTCTCGGAAAATATGGTAGGTCATAAGTTGGGTGAGTTTTCACCAACTCGGACATACAGAGGCCATTTGGCTGATAAGAAATCAAGGTAAGGGGGGCATATGGAAGTTTTAGCTAAATTAAGTAATGCACCTTTATCTGCTCAAAAAGCACGATTAGTTGCAGACCAGATTAGAGGTTTGAAAGTCGAAGAAGCTTTAAATGTATTGAAATTCAGTACTAAGAAAGCTGCTGCGATTATGAAGAAAGTACTTGAGTCAGCTGTTGCGAATGCGGAGCATAATGAAAGTGCAGATATTGATGAGTTAAAGGTTTCAACTGTATTTGTAGATGAGGCGCCAACTCTAAAGAGATTTAGAGCAAGAGCTAAAGGTCGTGCAAACCACATCCTGAAGCGTACTTGTCATATCACCGTTAAAGTCGCAGAGTTCGAGTAGGGGCAGTAAAATGGGTCAAAAGGTACATCCAACAGGAATACGTCTAGGTATAGTTAAAGACTTTACTTCAAGATGGTATGCAAATAGCAAAGATTATCCGGTTTTCTTGCATCAAGATTTAACAGTTCGTGGCTATATTCAAAAGAAATTAGCTCACGCATCTGTAAGTCGGATTCAAATTAACCGTCCGGCAAATAATGCACATATAACAATTCATACAGCACGCCCAGGTATCGTAATCGGTAAAAAAGGCGAAGATATTGATGTGTTGCGTAAAGAAATCTCTAAAATGATGGGTATCCCGGTACAAGTCAATGTTGAAGAGATTAGAAAGCCTGAGTTAGATGCTCAATTAGTTGCAGAAAGTGTAGCGCAACAATTAGAGAAAAGAATTATGTATCGTCGCGCTATGAAGCGTGCAGTTACCAACTCTATGAGATTAGGCGCTGAAGGTATCAAGATTAATCTTGGTGGTCGTTTAAATGGCGCTGAAATTGCTCGTAGTGAATGGTATAGAGAGGGGCGTGTTCCTCTGCATACTTTAAGGGCTGATATTGACTATGGTGTTGCTGAGGCAAATACTACGTACGGTATCATTGGTATCAAAGTTTGGATTTTTAAAGGTGAGGTTTTTAATATAGACCCTGCTCAGCAAAATTCTGAAACTTCAAAATCTAAGAAATAGGTGAAGGGAAAATATCATGCTTCAACCTAAAAGAACGAAATTTCGTAAACAACATAAATTAAGAAATACTGGTATCGCTGTTCGTGGCTCATCAGTAAGTTTTGGTGAATTTGGTCTAAAGTCAATGGACAGAGGTAGATTAACTGCCCGTCAAATTGAAGCCGCACGTAGAACAATTACAAGACATTGTAAGCGTGATGGTAAGCTTTGGATTAGAGTATTTCCTGATAAGCCAATTACAAATAAACCATTAGCGACTAGAATGGGTAAAGGTAAAGGTGGCGTGGAGTACTGGGTAGCACAAATTAAACCAGGCACAATGTTATATGAGCTACAAGGTGTGCCAGAAGAGCTAGCTAGAGAAGCTTTTGCATTGGCTGCGGCTAAATTGCCTATTAAAACTAAGTTTATTGTTAGGACGGTAATGTAATGAAAGTTAGTGAATTACGTCAAAAAAGTGTGGCGGAACTAAATTCAGCATTAGTTGAATTAGGTCGTGAACAATTCAATTTACGTATGCAAAAAAATACAGGCCAATTATCTAAATCTGACCAAGTAAAAAAAGTTAGAAGAAATATTGCGCGTGTTAAAACTGTCGTGAATGAAATGGCGAGACAAGCATAATGAGTGAAAATACAGATCAAGTACGCACCATTACTGGTCGCGTAGTTAGTAACAAGATGGATAAGACAGTTACAGTACTAGTGGAGCGCCTAATTAAGCACCCTGTTTACGGTAAATACATTAGACGATCTACTAAGTTATTTGCGCATGATGAAAATAACGTATGTAACGAAGGCGATGTAGTGACAATTACATCTTGTCGTCCTTATTCAAAAAATAAATCTTTTATATTGGTTGATGTGCAGTCAAAAGCGCGTTAATTAAATTACTACTTTAAGTAAATTAGGTAATAAAAATGATTCAGATGCAAACTAACCTTGACGTTGCTGATAACAGCGGCGCAAAAAAGGTCATGTGTATCAAAGTTCTCGGCGGATCGCATAGAAGGTATGCTGCGATTGGGGATATTATTAAGGTTAGTATTAAAGATGCTATCCCGCGCGGAAGAGTTAAGAAAGGCGAAGTATATAATGCATTGGTTGTACGTACTAGAAAAGGTGTGCGTAGGCCGGATGGTTCACTTATAAGATTTGATGGCAATGCTGCTGTAATTTTAAATGCAAATCATCAGCCACTAGGTACTCGGATATTTGGTCCAGTGACACGTGAATTACGAAATGAGAAATTTATGAAAATTATTTCTCTAGCGCCAGAAGTATTGTAAGGGTCTAAAAATGCAAAAACTTAAACAAGATGACGAGGTCATCGTTCTTATCGGTAAAGATAAGGGCAAACGAGGACGAATCAGTAAATTTATGCACGAGAAAGTTTTGGTTGAGGGTGTTAATAGAGTTAAAAAACACCAAAAACCAAATCCAAATGCTGGTGTTCAAGGTGGCATAATTGAAAAAGAAATGCCAATTCACAAGTCTAATATAGCTTTATATAATTCTGCTACTAAAAAAGCAGATAAAGTAGGCTTTAAGGCTCTAGATGATGGAAGCAAAGTCCGTTATTTTAAGTCTAATAATGAAATTATTGATGTGTAGGTATAATCATGGCTAGATTACAAGAAGATTATAAAGAAAAAATATTACCTGCATTGATGGAACAGTTTAGTTACACATCAGTAATGCAAGTACCAAAAATTACTAAAATCACTCTAAACATGGGTTTAGGTGAGGCTGTTGCTGATAAGAAAATTATTCAAGCAGCTGTCAGTGATATGGAAAAAATCAGTGGTCAAAAAGCTGTTGTGACTATATCGCGTAAATCTATTGCGGGTTTCAAGATTCGTGATGATATGCCGATTGGTTGCAAGGTTACGCTTAGACAAGAAAGAATGTATGAATTTCTTGATCGTCTTATAAGTATTTCAATTCCTCGTATTCGTGATTTTAGAGGCTTAAGCCCTAAAAGTTTTGATGGACGTGGTAATTTTAGTATGGGCGTTACAGAGCAAATTATCTTTCCTGAAATAGATTATGATAAGATAGATACTTTGCGCGGCTTAGATATTTGTATCACTACTACCGCTAAAACGAATGAAGAAGGCTTGGCCTTGTTGAAGCAGTTTAATTTTCCATTTAAGAGCTAAAGTTATGGCTAAAAAATCAATGATAGCGCGCGAAGCAAAGCGAGTTAAATTAGTAAGTAAGTTTGAAGTAAAAAGAGCTTCTTTAAAAGAAATTATTAGAGATCCAAATGCTTCTATTCAGGATAAGGATGAGGCACATCTTGCATTACAAAAATTACCGCGTGATTCAAGCGCGTCAAGAGTACGTAATAGATGTAACATAACCGGTCGCCCACATGGTTTTTATCGCAAATTTGGCTTAAGTAGAAATATGCTTAGACAAGCTACGATGCGTGGAGATGTTCCAGGCTTGACTAAAGCCAGTTGGTAATCGACTAGTTAGATATTTGGAGAAAATAATATGAGCATGACAGATCCAGTAGCAGACATGCTTACGCGCATAAGAAATGGGCAGTCTGCAGGAAAAATAAACGTTAATATGCCGTCTTCTAAACTTAAAGTTGCAATAGCAAAAGTTTTGAAAGAAGAAGGATATATTAGCAGTTACTCAACAGAAACAAATGGTGCACATGTATCTATGTCTGTTGAGTTAAAATACTATAATGGAAAGCCGGTAATCGATAAGGTTAAACGTATAAGCAAGCCAGGTTTGCGCATATATAAATCTAAAGATGAGTTGCCTAAGGTCTTAGGTGGCTTAGGTGTAGCTATTGTATCTACTTCAAAAGGTGTTATGACTGATCGTGCTGCACGCGCAATTGGTCATGGCGGCGAAGTATTATGTACAGTTTGTTAAGGATAGGGTGAATTTATGTCTAGAATCGCAAAAAACCCTATAGTTATACCTACAGGTGTTGAAGTAAAGCTTGTTGACTCTGTTGTTTTAGTTAAAGGCTCTAAAGGTCAATTGAGTATGCCTCTGCATGCTCAGGTTGAGCTTGATATGAGTGCTGAACAAATTAAAATGAACTGGGATCAAAATAATCAAAAAGCGACAGCTTTAGCCGGTACAATGCGTGCACTTATTGCAAACATGATTACTGGTGTTACTAGTGGCTTTGAGAAAAAATTAAATTTGGTCGGCGTAGGTTACAGAGCGCAGATTAAGGGCCGTGTACTTAATCTAAGTCTTGGTTTTTCTCATCCTGTAGATTATGCAATGCCAGAAGGAATTGATATCGAGGCGCCATCGCAAACTGAAATAGTTGTAAAAGGTATGGATAAGCAACTAGTCGGTGCGGTTTCTGCTGAGATTAGAGCCTACAGACCACCTGAGCCATATAAAGGTAAAGGTGTTAAATATGCTGATGAGCAAATAGTCAGAAAAGACGCTAAGAAAAAATAGGCTATCAAAATGAATAAAAAAGCATCTCGATTGAAGAGAGCGTTAAAGCTTAGATCAAATATTAGAAAGCTTGGCAGTAATCGTTTGACGGTACATAAAACCTCAAAACACATTTATGCTCAAGTTATTACAGAAAATGGAACTGTTACAGTTGCAAGTGCATGTACTACTCAAGCTGAAATTAAATCTGCTGTAAAGAGTACTGGAAATGTAGAGTCTGCAGTTTTAGTTGGTAAATTAGTTGCGGATAAAGCAATAGCTGCAGGAATTACTGAAGTTACTTTTGACCGTTCTGGTTTTAAATATCACGGTCGAGTTAAGGCATTAGCTGATGCTGCACGCGAAGCTGGTTTAAAGTTCTAGGGGAAATATATGGCAAATGCACATCAACAAGCGAGTACCGACGGGTTACAAGAAAAACTAGTTTCTGTTAGACGAGTCGCAAAAGTTGTAAAAGGCGGTAGAGTTTTTGGTTTTACTGCATTAACTGTAGTTGGTGATGGCGATGGAAATGTAGGGTATGGCGTTAGTAAAGCTAAAGAAGTACCTATTGCAATTCAGAAATCACTTGAGCAAGCTAGAAAAAATATGCATAAAGTAGCACTTAAAGGTGATACTTTACAGTATTCAATTATGTCCGAAGTGGGCGCTGCAAAAGTTTTTATGCAGCCTGCTACTGAAGGTACGGGAATTATTGCTGGTGCTTCAATGAGAGCTGTTTTCGAGGCTGTTGGAGTGCATAATGTGTTAGCAAAATGTATTGGTACAACTAACCCAATCAATGTAGTGCGAGCTACGATTGATGGGCTTGCTAATATGAATAATGCTGCACAAATCGCTGCTAAGCGTGGCTTATCAGTTGAAGACATTACAGGGTAATTGAAATGGCAGATAAAAAATTGCGCGTTACAATGATGAAAAGCAGTATTGGTCGTTTAAAGAGTCATAAAGCATGCTTAATTGGCTTGGGCTTGAAGCGTATCAGACATACTGTTGAGGTTATTGATACTGCTGAAAATAGAGGGATGATTAACAAAGTCTCTTATATGGTTACAGTAGAGGAAATCTAATGTATTTAAATACAATCAAACCTGCTGAAGGTTCGAAAAAAGATCGTAAAAGAGTTGGTCGCGGTATTGGGTCTACTCTAGGTAAGACTTGTGGTCGTGGACATAAAGGTCAAAAATCACGTAGTGGTGGTTTCCATAAAGTTGGTTTTGAAGGTGGTCAGATGCCTTTGCAGCGTCGTTTACCTAAAGTTGGTTTTACTGCCAGAAAATCTAAATTTACTTCTGAAGTAAGACTTAATGAAATTGCAAAATTAAGTTTAGATGTAGTTACATTAGATGATTTAATTAAATCTAATGTGGTTCCAGCTTTTACTAAAGTTGCAAAGGTAATAAAATCTGGTGAAATTACATCTGCAGTTACTTTGAAGGGCTTAAAAGTAACTGGTGGTGCTAAAGCTTTAATTGAAGCTGCTGGCGGAACTATAGAGGACTAATTGTGAGTAGATCAAGCACGCAAATGAAAGAGCAACTTGGGAATACTTCTGAGTTGTTTTCAAGATTAATGTTCGTTCTAGGTGCTTTTTTTGTTTACAGGGTTGGGGCTCATATACCTGTACCAGGTATTGATCCCCAGGCTTTAGCTTTAATGTTTAAGCAGCAAGAAGGTTCTATCTTAGATATGTTCAACATGTTCTCAGGTGGTGCGTTGAAAAGATTGAGCCTTTTTGCTCTTGGAATTATGCCGTACATTTCTGCTTCTATTATTATGCAGTTAATGACTATTGTAATTCCTGCATTGGAGCAGGTTAAAAAAGAAGGTGAGTCGGGTAGGCGTAAAATTTCACAGTACACAAGATACGGTACTGTATTTTTAGCTACATTCCAGGCCATCGGTGTATCTATTGCGTTACAAAATCAAACTGCAGGTGGTTTATCTGTTGTTATTAGTCCTGGCATTCAATTTATAGTGATTACTGCTATAACTTTAGTGACGGGTACTGTTTTTCTTATGTGGTTAGGTGAGCAAATTACTGAGAGAGGTCTTGGTAATGGTATTTCATTAATCATTTTTGCTGGTATCGTTGCTGGATTGCCTTCTGCTATTGGTGGGACGCTTGAGTTAGCTCGTACTGGTGAATTGAATGGTGCATTTATTGTGCTATTGTTTTTATTGAGTATTGCTGTTACTGCGCTTGTGGTATTTGTTGAGCGTGGCCAGCGTCGGATTGTAATTAACTATCCGAAGCGTCAGCAGGGTAAGAGAATGTATGCTGGTCAAAGTAGCTTTTTGCCGCTTAAGTTGAATATGGCGGGTGTTATTCCTCCTATCTTCGCTTCTAGTATTATTTTGTTTCCTGCTACTATTGCTGGTTGGTTTGGTAATGCTGAAGGGTTTTCTTGGTTGCAGGGTATATCTACTGCTATATCGCCTGGACAGCCTTTATATGTAATGCTGTATACTGTTGCAATTGTGTTCTTTTGTTTTTTCTATACTGCATTAGTCTTCAATTCAAAAGAAACAGCTGAAAATTTAAAGAAGTCAGGTGCTTTTTTACCAGGAATTAGACCTGGTGAGCAAACCGCGGTTTATATTGATAAAGTTATGACGCGTTTGACGTTGATCGGTGCTTTTTATATAACAGCAGTTTGTTTGTTGCCAGAGTTCTTGATTGTTTACTGGAATGTACCTTTTTACTTTGGCGGAACATCTCTGCTTATTATTGTTGTTGTTGTTATGGATTTTGTATCGCAGATGCAAACTCACTTAATGTCTCAAAAATATGATGGGCTGATGGATAAAGCAAATTTAAAGAAAAATAAATAAATTACAAAATTAAGGAGTAAGCTGTGAAAGTACGAGCTTCTGTAAAGAAAATATGTCGTAACTGTAAGGTTGTTAAAAGATCTGGAGTTATTAGGGTTATTTGTAAAGATGGACGTCATAAACAGCGTCAAGGGTAATTTTTTATTGCTTTGAAAGGTTTAAATGCTATAATTGGCAGCTTAACTTTCGAGTAACGTATGGGGAGTAACTAGATGGCACGAATTGCCGGAATTAATGTACCAGATCATAAACATGCAGAGATCGCTTTAACTGCAGTTTATGGTATAGGTAAACCAACTGCAATTAATATCTGTAAAGAAGTTGGTATAGAACGGACAATTAAAATTAAAGAGTTGAATGAAGAGCAGTTAGAAGCTATTCGTGAAGCAATTGGAAAGATTGTTGTTGAAGGTGATCTACGACGCGAAGTGTCAATGAACATAAAGCGTTTAATGGACCTTGGATGCTATCGTGGTATTCGCCATAGACGTGGACTACCATTGCGCGGTCAGAGAACGAGAACAAATGCTCGTACTAGAAAAGGACCTCGTAAACCTATTAGAAAATAATAAGTAGAGTTAATAAAAATGGCTAGTTCAAATCGTACTACAAAGAAAAAAATAAAAAAGGAAGTTGCAGACGGGATAGCGCATATCCATGCAACTTTTAACAATACAATAGTAACAATTACTGATCGAAAAGGAAATGCTCTATCTTGGGCTACTTCTGGCGGTTCTGGTTTTAGAGGCTCTAGAAAAAGTACGCCTTTTGCAGCTCAAGTAGCCGCAGAACGTGCTGGTAAAGTGGCTCAAGAATACGGAATGAAAAACTTAGATGTTATGATTAAAGGACCTGGTCCTGGTCGTGAGTCTGCAGTAAGATCATTTAATAACCTAGGGTTCAAAATTGGCAATATCGTTGATGTTACGCCTATCCCCCATAATGGTTGTCGTCCGCCTAAGAAACGTAGGGTATAGATAGGAGTATAAAATGGCAAGATATTTAGGACCAACTTGTAAGTTAAGCCGTCGTGAAGGTACTGATCTTTTTCTGAAAAGCAGAGGAAAGTCCCTAGAAGGTAAATGTAAACTAGATCAGCGCCCTGGTCAGCACGGAACTAAGAGATCTCGTGACTCTAACTATGCTTCACAGCTTAGAGCTAAGCAGCGTATTAGACGTATCTACGGTGTGCTTGAAAAGCAATTTAGAAATTATTATAAAGCAGCTGAATTACAAAAAGGAGCGACAGGTTTAAATCTGTTAAACCTTTTAGAGTCTCGATTGGATAATGTTGTTTATAGAATGGGCTTCGCAGCTACAAGAGCGGAAGCAAGGCAGCTTGTTAGTCATAAATCCATTTTAGTAAACGATGGAATTTTGAATATCCCTTCTGCACAGGTGAATGTTGGTGATAAGATTTCTATAAGAGAGAAATCTAAGAAGCAAGTTCGTATTATTGATTCGCTTACAGTTGCTGATCAGTATGGTTTCCCTGCATGGCTAGAAGTAAATCCTAAGGATTTTACTGGATCTTTTAATTCTTTACCTGATCGTGCTGATCTGGGTTCTGATATTAATGAGCAGTTAGTTGTTGAGTTATATTCTAAATAATATTGTTGGGGTTTTAAATGCATAGTGCTGTTACTGGTTTATTAAGACCTCAACTTGTTGAGGTTGTTAGTAAGTCACTCAATCATTCAAGAATAGTTATTGAGCCATTAGAACGTGGTTTCGGGCATTCTCTCGGGAATGCATTAAGAAGGGTTTTGTTATCTTCTGTTCCTGGTTGTGCTGTTGTCAGTGCTGAAATTGATAACGCGGAACATGAATATTCTGTTATTGATGGTGTTCAAGAGGATGTTATTGATATCTTATTGAACTTAAGGCAACTTGCTGTTGTTCTGCATTCAGCGAATGAAGTTACGCTAAGTTTAAGTAAGAGCGGCGCAGGCCCTGTTACTGCAGCTGACATTCAGTTGCCTCATGATGTTGAAATTATTAATCCTGATTTAGTTATTGCGAATTTAACTGAAGAAGGCGCCTTGTCTATGAAGATTAATATTCAGCGCGGTAGAGGCTATGAGCCTTCAAATACTCGTACTGAAGGATTAGGTGTTGGTGTTGTTGGAGCTTTGCAAGTTGATGCTTCTTATACGCCTATTGATAAGGTCGCTTATAAAGTAGAGTCAACTCGTGTTGAGCAGCGTACTAATCTCGATAAACTTATTATTGAATTAGAAACTAATGGTACTGTTGATCCTGAGGCCACTATTAAGTTAGCTGCAACAATCTTACATGATCAATTATCAGTGTTTGTTGACTTTGAAAAAGTGAATGATCAAGTTGATGAGGTTATTGTAGAGCAAGTTGAGCATATTGATCCAACGCTTCTGCGTCCTGTAGATGATTTGGAGCTTACAGTTCGATCGGCTAACTGCCTTAAAGCAGAAAATATATATTACATTGGTGATCTTATTCAACGAACTGAGTTTGAATTGTTGAAAACACCTAATCTAGGTAGAAAGTCGTTAACTGAGATAAAGGATGTGTTAGCTCTGAAGGGACTTTCTTTGGGAATGCGTCTAGAGAATTGGCCACCTGAAAATTTAGCTGAGCAATCTCAAGCGATTTTATAAAATAAAAGGTTTATTTGTATGAGACATCGTAAGTCTGGTAGACAATTAAATAGAAATAGCAGTCATAGAAAAGCTATGTTTAGTAATATGACTACTTCTTTATTTAAAGAAGAATTAATTAGAACTACTTTACCTAAAGCAAAAGAATTACGTTCAATTGCTGAGCCACTTATTACTTTATCTAAAAACGATTCTGTTGCTAATCGTCGTTTAGCTTTTGCTAAATTGAGAGATCGTGATATTGTTACTAAATTATTCAATGAGCTTGGTCCTCGTTATCAAGCCCGTCCGGGTGGTTATTTACGTATCATGAAGTGCGGATTCCGTACTGGTGATAAAGCACCTATGGCATATGTTGAATTGGTTGGTCGTCCTGAATTGGATGTAACTGAAGATTAATATTCTTTAGGTTTTAAAGTTCAAAAAAACCAGCTTCGGCTGGTTTTTTTGTGCCTGTTGTATTTTGCTCTTTTTGTAGGCTTATGCTGATTTTCTATTAATATGTCTGTGTTTTATTGATTTCTTACTGGCTGTGGATTTTTAAGCTGCTTTTAGGGTTTATTTTGTATATAAAATCAGATAAATTTGGCCGTTTAGATGCATAAAAAAGGTACAATATAGCTTCGACAAATTTTATTTGGGTAATGTAGTGACACAGCGAATTATTAAAATTGCAACTCGACAAAGTGCTTTAGCTTTATGGCAAGCTGAATACGTTGCAACTAGACTAAAACAAGCGTATCCCGGTATTCAAACTGAATTAGTAAAAATGCTAACTAAAGGCGATAAAATTTTAGATGCGCCATTAGCAAAGATTGGCGGTAAAGGCCTTTTTGTTAAAGAGTTAGAGCAGGGTATGCTTGAAGGGACTGCCGATATTGCTGTTCATTCTATGAAGGATGTGCCGATGGAATTTCCAGAGGGGTTACACTTGGCGGTTATTTTGCCGCGCGAAGATCCTTGTGATGCCTTTGTATCTAATAAATACAGTTGTATGGAGGATTTGCCTGCTAATGCAAGGATAGGTACTTCTAGTTTGCGTAGGCAATGCCAAGTATCAGTACGCTTTCCGGATGCACAAATTTTATCTTTACGGGGCAATGTCAATACGCGTTTAGCAAAGCTTGATGCTGGTGAATTTGATGCAATTATTCTAGCGGCGGCTGGATTGATGCGTTTAGGTTTTACTGATAGGATTACACAAAAACTTGATACTACTGTTAGTTTGCCTGCTGTTGGACAAGGTGCTGTTGGTATAGAGTGCCGTGTAGACGATGTTGAATTAAACCAATTACTTGCGGTTTTACAAGATGCAGATAGTTGTATTACAGTCGGCGCTGAGCGTGCTATGAATAATCGTTTAAATGGCGGATGTCAGGTGCCTATTGCCGGTTTTGCTGAATTGAAGGGTGATCAGTTGTTTATGCGTGGTTTGGTGGGCAAGCCAGACGGAACTCTTATTTATAGATCTGAGAAAACTGGCCCTGCATCTGAAGCTGAAGCTATTGGCCGGGCAGTGGCTGAGGAATTACTTGCAAGTGGTGCGGGTGATATCTTAAGCGAGTTGTATGCTTAATGCCCTCAGTGCTTTATGCTAGTTGTCGCCAATGGGTAAACGTATATTAGTCACTCGACCTTATAATCAAAGTGCTAATTTATGTAGCTTCATAGAGCAGCAGGGTTGGCAGGCTATCAAATTTCCTGTTATTGAGATTCAACGTAAGGCTTTATCTGAAAAGGATTCTTTGCACTTACAGCATATTGAACAATATAAATATGTATTTTTCATTAGTGTTAATGCAGTTAATTTTGCATATGAAATATTAAATTACGATTTTGAGCGCTTAAAACAAGTAAAGTGCATTGCTGTAGGATTAGCTACATATAATCAATTAATTGAGTATGGTGTTACTAATATACTGTTACCTGATTTAGAGTTTAATTCTGAAGGCATACTGGCGATTCCAGAGTTGCAAGATTTAAGTGGTCAGTCTTGCTTAATTATTCGCGGGGCAGGCGGGCGTGAATTATTAGCAAGTACTTTGCAAGCAAGAGGGGCTTCTGTTGACTATATGGAAGTTTATACTAGAGAACCGGTCTCTTATGCTAGTGAAGTCGTTAATTTGGCTCTAGATGCTGGTAATTTGGACGCTATCGTCATTTATAGTGCTGAAGCTTTGCAAAATCTTATGCAGATTGCTGCTGAGGTTAAGAAAAAAAATAGCTTGTTGCTAATTCCATTAGTTGTAATTAGTCGGCGAGTTTATGCTGTGGCCAAAGATATTGGTTTTACGAAAATTTTCATTGCCAATGAAACTACTGATGCGGCAATGATAAATGCATTAAATAATGGGGAAAACTGTGGCGGAAGTAACTGAAAATATAAATCAGCTAGAAGCACCGCTAAATCCTGAGGTTAAAAAATCTAGGAATGGTGCTTGGTTTGGTGTAGTCATTTTATTAATTGTCATTGGCCTTGCTGGGGCTGGTTACCTTTTATTACAGCAGTTGCGTGATAAACAGCAAGATTTGGGTGGCGTACTTAGTAAAGATAGTCAGCAAATGATTGAGTTGACTAAGCAGATTTCAGGGTATCAAAGCCAGTTAGTCGCTATTCAAAATCAACTGTCTAGTTTAAACTCTGAAGTGGGTAGTAAAGAGTCTAATTTTGAAGCTAAGTTGAATGAACTTGGTGCTCTACATACTGAGCGTTTAGATAATACATCTGGACGTATTAATGAATCTATATTACGTATCCAAAGACAATTGGGTAAAACGCGTGGTGACTGGTTGGTTGCTGATGCAGAATATTTGTTAAGTGTTGCTAATCGTCGTTTACATTTGATGGGAGATGTAGACACAACGATTGAGGCATTAAAGGCTGCAGACCAGCGTTTGCGTGAAAGTGGTGATACAGCAGCTTTTAAAGTGCGCGGGCAGATTACTAAAGAAATTTCGGCTGTCAAAAAGGTCAAGTTGGCTGACGTTGTGGGCATTTATTCAACTTTAGAAATGTTAGAAGAAGATGTTGCTAAGTTAAAAGTGTTTCTTCCTTACGCGGGAAAAGGACTATCTTCGGGTGACAGCGCCTCTAAAGCTGAGCCTTTAGCTGAAAATGATATTAATGCTAAGCTTGATAATGCTTTGATTGCTATCGAAGGGATTGTTACCATTAGGCGCTTAGATAGTCCAGTGACTTCGGTTATTACGCCTGAACAGAAAGCCTTTATTGCTGAACAACTTAGCACTAAGCTTGTGATGGTTAAGTTAGCTTTAGTGCAGCAGGACGATGAGTTATATCAAGCGAGCATTAAAGATGTTCTACAATGGCTACAGAATAATTTTACAAAGAATGAAACTTATAAGCAATTTGTACTTGAATTGGAACGATTAAAATCTATCCAGATTCGTAGCAATTTTCCAGACATCAGTCAGTCACTTAAAATGCTGAGAAATATCGCTAAATTAAGATTAGAAACAGACAAAGCATTACAAGAGCCTGATGCACAAGCTGAATAATAATAAGAGGTTGGCTAAGTGAAGAATATATTGTTTTTTCTAGGGGCGTTGGTATCCGCGCTAGTGTTTGCCTTTCTTGTTCATGAATGGTTAGCTCAGTACGATGACCCTGGCTATGTATTAATTGGTGTTGGACACTGGGCCTTAGAGACATCTTTAGTCGTTTTTGCGGTGGCTTTAATTATTGGTTTTTTTGTTTTTTATGTCTTTTTTAGGTGGTTAGGTTGGTTGATACGGCTTCCTGGTAAGATCAGAATGCGTGGTAAATCGGTTAAATTCAATCGTTCGCAAGATGCTTTGATCTCTGGATTAGTTGATTCGGCAGAAGGTAATTGGGAGCGTGCAGAAAAAACGCTCATTAGGCATGCCTCAAATAGTGGCGCTCCTTTAATTCATTATTTAACGGCAGCACGCGCGGCTCATTCTCGTGGGGCGCTAGAGAAACGTGATGAATATTTAACTCGAGCAACGAAAGATGCACCTGGATCTGAGGTGGCTGTCGGTTTAACTCGAGCTGAATTACATTTATCACAAAAACAATTTGATCAGGCATTAGAGACACTGACAAAATTACATACCTTAGACTCTTCGCATGCTAGTGTTTTACAAATGTTACACCAAACCTATCAACAGTTAGGTGATTGGCAGGCGATTCGCAAGTTATTGCCAGCTTTCCATGAAAACAAAGTTTTTATGGAAGCTGAGATTAAATTACTGGAAGTTGAGACATTCAGTCTTTTATTAAAGGAAGCCGCTGAGACCGGTAATGCAAATGAAATACAAGAGCTTTGGAATAGTATCCCTGCTTATGTTCAAGTTATGTCAGGTGTTCCTGCTATTTATTTTGCTGCGATGATCGACTCTGGTGCCGGTGCTAAAATTGAGAAGGATTTAGTTCGAGCTTTAAATGATAAGTGGGATATGACTTTATTATCCTTATTTGGTAGCGTGCAATCTATTGATTTTCGGGCGCAGCTTGAAATGGCTGAGAAGTGGTTGCTAGAGCATGGTAATGACCCTATTCTATTGCGTGTGCTGGGTAAAATTTCGATTAAATGTGAGTTTGCGGATAAAGCCAAAAAATATTTAGCTAAAAGTATAGGTGTTGAGCCTACGGTTGAAGCTTATAGGATATTGGGTAATTATCTATTAGAAGAAGGTGATCAAGAGCGAGCTAGTGAATGTTTTAAGCTCGGGCTAGAGCTCGCATCGAATGAAGTTATAAATAGCGTAAGCGCCTTACGCTAAGTTATTGCCTCCCTGACTTAAATGGAAGTAGTCTTTATTTTACAGTCGCAATAATGGTGGCCCGTGTTGGCGCAGGGTGGCCTTCAATCGTCAAATTTGGATTGTTCGGATCTAAAAAATCTTGAAGTGAATTGAACGTCATCCATGGTGTCGAGCGCTGTTCTTCCATGCTCGTTTGATTTATATCAACAACTCGTATATCAATAAAACCACAGCGCGTCATCCAACTTATTAAGGTTGCGCAACTCGGTAAGAACCAAACATTACGCATTCGCGCATAGCGACCTTCGGGGACTAATACCTCGCCTTTTTCTCCCTCAATTACTAGTGTTTCTAATACTAACTCTCCACCACTGCGTAAGCGATTACGTAAATCCATTAAATGGTCAATCGGTGAGCGACGGTGATACAGAACGCCCATAGAAAACACGGTATCGAAGATACTTGTTTTTTCAGGGATTTCTTCTAAGGTTAAAGGTAAAACATAGACTGGTGCTTCTGTACCAAACAGGCGGCGTATTGCTTGAAACTGTAGGACATGTAATTGTACGGGATCAACGCCGACTACCATTCTTGCGCCAGCACCTAAGATTCTCCAGCAATGATAGCCATTGCCACAACCTACATCTAAAACAAGCCTGCTTTTTAATGGGCTAATATGATCTTTAATGCGCTCCCACTTCCAGTCTGAACGCCACTCTGTATCAAGGTGTAAACCAAATAAATCATACGGACCTTTGCGCCAAGGAAACAAGTTTTTTAAACCCTGTTCCATTTGCATTCTTTCTGTCTCTAGCAATTGACCTTCTTCGCCTATGCTAAAGCCTTCGTCGTCTAGCTGAACATCATGATTTTTCGGGACAGGTAGTTGCTCAACGGCGGCATTCCACATAGAAAAATTTCCATGCGCTTCAGGGTTAAGTGCCTGATGAATTTGGTTAGGTAATATCTCTGCCCAATGTTCAGCATTTGCTTCAATTAGAGTGTCGTATAAGGGTTGGTAATCAATCATTTCAAAGCAATCATAGAAGCAAAATTAAAATATTGGAACCAGACTTCAGTATTATTAAAGCCTGAGTTTAGTAGACGGTTTTTATGTTGAGCGAAGGTTTCGGGAATCAGTACATTCTCTATTGATGCACGTTTTTGACTAACCTCCATATCACTATAGCCGTTGGCCTTTTTAAAGGCGTGATGCATTTCTGTTTGTAGTTCTTGTTGTCTAGGGTCAGTAAACATAAGCTTTTCTGATAAAATGAGTAAGCCGCCAGGTTTTAAACCGGCGTATATTTTTTTTATAAAGTCATCTCGATCAGCGACAGGTATAAACTGTAAAGTGAAATTCAGCACTACAATAGAGGCATTGCTGATGTCCATTTCTTGTATATCGCGACAAATAAGTTCGACCGGAATGGTTGCAGTATCTCGATCAATGATTTTCTGGCAACGAGTCAGCATGGCAGGTGAATTGTCTACAGCAATAATGGAGCAATTTTTTGCGGTGATTTTATGGCGCATGGAAAGCGTTGCGGCGCCCAATGAACAACCTAAATCATAACAAGTGCTATCATCTTGAGCAAAGCGACTAGCCAGCAAGCCGATGGCCGATATAATAGCACTGTAACCTGGAACGGAACGTTGTATCATGTCGGGGAAAACATCAACTACGCTGTTATCGAATTTAAAACAGCCAACATCGCCAAGTGGACTTGCGTATAAAGTATCTTTTTGTGAGTTCATTTGGGTAAATATAAAAATAGAAGGCTAATTTTACTTAAAATTAGCTTACTTGTACGCAGAAATACTGAATTAACCTATCTTTTTAAGGAGACGAGACGGTGGCAGAAATAAGTAATATTGAAATAGGGCGAGTCAAAGCCTTTCTACTAGGCTTGCAGGATAGCATTTGCGCAGGATTGCAAAGTGAAGATGGTGGAGCTGTTTTTGTAGAAGATTCATGGGATAGAGAGGAAGGTGGTGGCGGTCGTTCTCGTGTATTAACGAATGGCAAAGTTTTTGAGCAGGCGGGGGTTAATTTTTCCCATGTTTTTGGACATAAATTGCCACCGTCAGCAACAGCTAAGCGGCCCGAATTAGAAGGTCGAGATTTTCAGGCTATGGGCGTGTCATTGGTTATTCATTCAAATAATCCGTATGTGCCTACATCTCACGCTAATGTGCGATTTTTTATTGCAGAAAAAGAGGGCGAAGAGCCGATCTGGTGGTTTGGCGGTGGCTTTGATCTAACGCCTTTTTATCCTTTTAAAGAAGATGTTGTTAGCTGGCATCAAGTATCAAAAACAGCTTGTGACCCTTTTGGTGATGATGTCTATGCAAAATACAAAAAATGGTGTGATGAGTATTTTTATTTAAAGCATAGGGGTGAAACGCGCGGTGTCGGCGGCTTATTTTTTGATGATTTAAATGAGTGGGGCTTTGAAAAAAGTTTCGCTTTTATGCAAAGTGTTGGTGAGAGTTATTTGCAAGCCTATTTGCCGATTGTTAGTAAACGTAAAGCGATGAAGTTTGGCGAGCGGGAGCGCGACTTTCAGTTGTATCGTCGTGGTCGTTATGTTGAGTTTAATTTAGTTTTCGATCGCGGGACTTTGTTTGGTTTGCAAACGGGGGGGCGTACTGAGTCAATTTTAATGTCTATGCCGCCAATTGTGCATTGGAAGTATGATTGGCATCCAGAGCTAGGAAGTCCTGAAGCAGTTTTATATGATGATTATTTGCAGCCACATGACTGGTTAGAGCTCTAACCAGCTAAGGAGTAGGCGCGACCGCGACTAGCTTTTGCATTATTAAAGGGGCGCAGGCCTTTAGCCTGCATTTTAAAAATCGGATCAAAGATCCGCGTCCCAGAGTTGTCGGCGTTATTTTGTGCTCAGCATAATATTAAAGCTTATTCTTTTCTTCTAGCTTAGCAATAACAGCATCTAATGAGCCGTTATCTTTCATCATTTGGTTAAATGTGTCCCGGTTACTGATAATGAGGCTAATGCCTTCAACTTTAAGATCATAGATTAACCACTTACCTTTGCGCAGCGTCATGGAGTAATCAATTTTTGCATTAGGTTTACCCGATTGGTGAACGGTTGTTTTCACAGTGGTTTTTTTATCATTAGCTGTGATATTTAGCGGCAAGTATTCAATACTCCAGTTTTGAAATTGTTCGCTGAAGGTCGAAGAGTAGGTGTTAACTAGAAGGCTCTTAAATGCGTGAATAAATTGTACTTTTTGTTCTTTACTCGCTTTACGCCAGTGCTTGCCTAAAACTAAGGCTGACATGCGCACAGTATCTATGTGAGGAAATATTTCTTTATTCACAAAGTCGCGGACTTCAGTTTTATTTTTGGCAAAAGCAGGGTTTTTTAACTTTTCTTGCAGTGCGTGCGAAGTATTTTCAATAACTAATTGCGGGGCGTGTAAGCTACTTGTTGCTGCGCAGGTAAGAGTACTTATAAATAAACAAAATGTAAGTAACAGAGTGTGGGTAAATAGTCGAATTGTCATGAGTAGGCTGTCTTAGTAAAGGGGGGTATTTTCTGTACAATGCAAGTTTACAGTGCTTATAAAATAGATAAGCAAACATTAACATATTATAAATAAACGGTATGAATAATAGTATTAATTTCCCTAAAACACGTATGCGCCGTATGCGTGCACATGACTTCTCTAGGCGCTTGATGTCAGAAAACCAGCTAAGCTGCGCTGATTTAATTTATCCTTTATTTGTTATTGAAGGGGAAAATAAACGTGAGTCTGTGGCATCTATGCCGGGTGTGGAGCGCTTAACAATTGATTTATTAGTGCAAGAGGCGCAGGCGAGTTATGACTTAGGTATTCCTATGATTGCCCTGTTTCCTGTTACGCCTGAGAGCGCTAAGTCAGATGATGCGGCTGAAGCTTATAATCCCGATGGTTTGGCGCAGCGTGCCGTGCGGGCAATAAAAGCTGCTTGCCCTGAATTAGGCGTGATGACCGATGTGGCCTTGGACCCATTTACCTCGCATGGACAAGATGGCTTAATTAATGCGAAAGGCTATGTGATTAATGATGAGACGGTGGAAGTTTTAGTTAAGCAAGCAGTGTCACATGCTCAAGCTGGTGCAAATGTCGTTGCTCCATCAGATATGATGGATGGGCGTATTGGTGAAATTCGTGAGGCTTTAGAATATGCGGGATATGTGAATACTTTAGTCTTAGCATATTCTGCTAAATATGCCTCTAGCTTTTATGGGCCTTTTAGGGATGCCGTTGGTTCGGCTGGTAATTTAGGTAAAGGCAATAAATATAGCTATCAAATGGATCCGGCTAATTCAGATGAAGCCTTGCGTGAAGTGCAGTTGGATTTGCAAGAAGGTGCGGATATGGTCATGGTTAAGCCGGGTATGCCTTATTTAGATATTATTCGCCGTGTCAAAGATGAGTTTGCCGTGCCTGTCTTTGCTTATCAAGTCAGTGGTGAGTATGCCATGCTTAAAGCCGCTAGTCAGAATGGATGGTTAGATGAGCGACAAGTGGTGTTAGAGTCTTTATTGTCATTTAAGCGCGCGGGCAGTGATGCTATTTTGACTTATTATGCTAAATCGGCAGCACAGTGGTTAAAGGAGCTGGAAAAATGAGTGATAAAGATCAGTATGCTGTGTTTGGTTCACCGATAAAGCATAGTAAATCGCCTCGTATTCATCAATTTTTTGCTAAGCAAACACATCAAGATCTAGAGTATCGTGCGGTATTGGTGCCAGCTGAGCCATTTGAGCAGGCGGTTAATGATTTTTTTGCCCAAGGTGGACGAGGTCTTAATTGTACCGTGCCACTTAAAGAGCTAGCTTGGGCGTATGCGGATAAAAAAACGGAGCGAGCTGAATTAAGTAAGGCTGTTAATACGCTTGCTTTGCAAAGTGATGGTAGTATCTTAGGTGATAATACTGACGGTATAGGGTTAGTGACTGATTTAAAAAAGAATAATGCGATACAATTAAAAGGTAAAAGGGTTCTTATTTTAGGGGCTGGCGGTGCTAGTCGTGGCATTATTGGACCTATTCAAGATGAATTACCAGAATCGATTACTGTTGCGAACCGTACCATAGGTAAAGCGCTGAATTTAGCGACTGAATTTGCACATAAAGGGGCTATTAGCGCTTGTGGCTATACTGAATTGGCTGGATTATCATTTGATTTAATTATTAATGCGACCTCTGCGAGTTTAAGTGATGATTTACCGCCTTTAGTTGAGGGGTTACTAAAGGAGCAGGGTAGCTGTTATGATTTGGCTTATGCTAATGAGCCAACAGCCTTTGTGCGTTGGGCGCATGAACAAGGCGCACTTAAAAGCTTGGATGGCCTTGGTATGTTAATAGAGCAAGCGGCGGAGGCTTTTTATCTCTGGCGTGGCGTGCGGCCAACAAGCGCAGAGCTTATTGGGGTATTGGAAGCTGAGCGAGTAAGTTAAGCATTAAAAATACTGATTAGGCAAAATATAACGATTACAGATAGTTTGAACACACTGGGGGTAAGATGATTATATTCTTGAGAGATATTCCAGAAAACACAAGGCATAGCGATATTATTGCATTTGTTGAACCCGCTCTTAAAAAACGATGGTTTCAAAAAAAAGCCGAAATTGTAGGTCTGAAAGTTAGACAATTAAAAGATCCATGTGCTGAAGACTCTGAATTTCATGGAGTAGTCGCTATAGAGCCTGATAAAGCAGGGTCAAAAGCTATACAGATGCTGAATAGAAAGAAATTTTTAGACAAGTATATAGCTGTACATGAATACCATCACCGAGACTGGCATAATGACCCGCGTTTAGAGCGTATATCGAGTGCTCGTGAGCGCCGTAAGGCTGATCGTAGACGTAAAGGATTAGAAGAGGTAATGGACATTACTAAGCAATTTAGTAGTCATAAAACTTTTTCTCGGCAGCACTTATAAAGCATATTTCGGTTTGTAATTAAGTAGGCTATATTTAATATTAGGGAATATTAGAGTTGTTGCGGGAATAGGTGCATTTTATCAAAAAATTTTATTTAAATAGTCTGGTTGCCTTGGCTTATTTGCTGAGCGGATTTATTGGCTCTTTGCTAGTGGTTGAGCCAAGTAATTCTTCGCCTGTTTGGCCAGCTGCCGGAATTGCTTTGGCAGTAGTGCTTATTTATGGTCGGCGCATATTGCCTGGTTTGTTTGTTGGGATATTTTGTACACAAATATATGTTAGTTTTGGTGCAGATACTGTTGATTCCATTGAAACTGCCTTTATTCTGACGCTCATTAAAGCTAGTGCCTCATGCCTGCAAGCTATATTAGGTGCGCTGTTAATTCGACATTTTGTTGCTAAGCAAGATATGTTGTTGGATTTGCCAGAAATTTTACGTTTCTTTTTTTATGGTGCATTACTAAGTTGTTTGATTGCTCCTACAATTTGTATCACTACTTTTTATCTACAAAATATCTTAAGTGCTAGCGATTTTTTCTTTGCTTGGTTGGTATGGTGGATAGGTGATGTGATTGGAGTGATTATTTTTACTCCTATAGTTCTCGTGTTTTTTGCTCAACCAGAGTCTATTTGGCGCCCTCGCAGGATCACTATTGCAACGCCGCTGGTTTTATTATTGTCACTCTTGGTGCTTGTGTTTTTTTATAGTCAGCAACAAGAGCAAGAACGAATCAATAGCTTATTTGAACATCGTGTAGAGCGTGTGCAAAATATTTTAGAAGGTGAGATTATTGCGCATAAAAATATAGCTGAAAATGTGGTGGGGGTGTTTAATGCAAGTGAGGAAATTACAGCGAATGAATTCCATGTTTTTACTCAACCTAGTTTGCAGCAACATCCAGGTATTCTTGCTATAGAGTGGATTCCGCGCATTATAGAGTATTCTGAGTTGGGTGAAAACAAAGTACGCTTTCCAATAAAATATGTAGAACCTTATGAATCTAATGAGAAGGCATTAGGATTTGATATTACGCAAAATGCTACAGCTTTAAAAACACTTAATGAAGTGGTTAGTACTGGCAAAACATTGTCTACGGGTTTAGTTCATTTACATCAAGATAGTGAGCATTATCAAGTTGCTTCTGTGATTTATTCGCCTGTCTATAAGAAAGGTATGTCGGCAGAGGCGGTGATGGAGAAAGCTGATTATATCTTAGGGGTCGTCGCGGTTGTTTTTAGTATCGAGGATCAGCGTACCGATGCTTTATCAGCCCTAGTTGATAATCAATTGCGTATTAAAATTACCAGCAATGATGAGTTGTTTTATAGTAACTTTGGTGATGAGAGCTTGGCGCCTATTTCTTTTGTTTCCTTGCAAGCGATTAAAAAGATACATGCGGCTGGAAATGACTGGGAAGTTACTTACCGCCCCTCTGAAAAGTTTTTATCGAGTCAAGTCACTTGGCATGTTTGGTGGACTTTATTGGGTGGTTTGGTTTTAACTAGTTTTGTTGGCGTAGGCTTATTAGCGTTGACAGGTAGAACAGCACATATAGCTAAGAAAGTTCAACTTAAAACTCGAGATTTAGTTAGTGTTAATAAGCAGCTAAAGGCAGAAAGTATATTGCGTCAGCAATTAGAGCTGGAGCAGTTGACGCGTAACCGTGTTTTAGAGGGGCTAACTAAAGGTGAAGCATCTACTGATATTTTGGCTAAAGTTATTGAGGGGGCTGAAAAACTAAATCCTAAGAGTCTTTGTTCTATTTTGTTGCTTGATGAAACAGGCGAACATTTAATCCAAGGTGCCACAAATCATTTGCCGGACTTTTATAATGAGGCGGTTAATGGTTTGGCAATAGGCCGTGGGGTTGGTTCTTGTGGTACTGCTGCCTATACTGGGCAGCGAGTGATCGTAGAAGATATTATGATGCACCCGTATTGGGAGTCTTTTACGGAAATTGCTCAGGCGGCAGACTTATATGCTTGTTGGTCTGAGCCTATTTTGTCCTCTAAAGGAAAAGTGCTCGGTACATTTGCTATTTACTACCGAGAAGTTAAGGTACCTAGCAAGCAAGATTTAGATTTTATTATGCGTATGGCAGATTTAACGGCTCTTACTATAGAGCGTAAACAAGCTGCAGATGAGTTACGTATTGCTGCAACCACTTTTCAATCGCACGATGCGGTGGTTATTACAGATGTTAATGGAACCATTGAGCGAGTAAATCAAGCGTATACGGATATTACAGGCTATTCCGCTGAAGACGTTTTAGGTAAGAACTCCAGAGTATTAAGTTCAGGTAGGCATGGTAAGGGTTTTTTTGTAGCTATGTTTGCTAGTTTGGCAGAAAAAGGTAAATGGGAAGGGGAAATCTGGAACCGGCGTAAAAGTGGTGAGAGTTATCCAGAGCGAATGATTATTACTGCTGTGTATGATGGCCCTAAAATCACTCATTATGTGGGGATCTTTTCAGATATTAGTGATAAAAAGGCTAACGAAGAGGAAATTCAAAAGCTTGCATTTTATGACCCATTAACGGGGCTGCCTAATCGAAGGTTGCTGCTTGATCGCTTAGAGCAAGCGGTTATGAGTGCCAAACGACATAATAACTTTGGCGCTCTGATTTATATGGATTTAGATCGCTTTAAATCCTTAAACGATACTTTGGGGCATCAGGTTGGTGATGAGTTGTTAATTCAGGTGGCGCAGCGTATTGAGGGTGTTATAAGAACAGAAGATACCGCGTGCCGGTTAGGTGGGGATGAGTTCGTTGTGCTGATTTCTAGAGCAGAAACTGTACTAAATGATGTGATAGAGCAATCCGCGTTTATTGCTGAAAAAATACGCGATAAGATCAATCAGCCTTTTGAGCTCTCTGGAGGTAAGCAGAATTTTACAACCAGTATTGGAGTTTCGGTCTTTCCTGATTTAGTCGCACTGCCTGAGGAGATTTTAGAGCAAGCTGATACAGCTATGTATCGTTCTAAAAAAATGGGTCGTAATAGGGTGAGCTTTTTTAGTGTGCAAATGCAGGATGAGCATAACAGAAAATCTAGTTTAGAGCGTATGCTGCATGTAGCCTTGGATAAGCAACAATTTGTTGTCTATTATCAGGGGCAAACGAACTTAGAAGGAGAGATGTTAAGTGCTGAAGCTTTGTTGCGCTGGGTTCATCCTGAGCAAGGCATGGTTTCACCGGCTGAGTTTATTCCTGTGGCTGAAGACAGTCATCTTATTGTAGATATAGGTAGTTGGGTTTTAAATGAAGTTTGTCGACAAATTAAAACGTGGCAACAAGCGGGGTTTTATCTTGAGCATGTGGCTGTCAATATTAGCCCGCGTCAGTTTAGGCAGGACGATTTTGTGCAACAGGTAGAATCGGCTATTACTAGCTCAGGCATTGAAGCTAAGTATTTGATGATTGAGATAACTGAAGGTATCGTAATTGAAGATATTCAAGCTACAATTGATACGATGCTGCAGATACAGGCGATGGGTATTGCCATTTCTATTGATGATTTCGGAACGGGCTATTCTTCCTTGGCTTACTTAAAAAAAATGCCATTAAGGCAGCTGAAAATAGATCAAAGTTTTGTGCGAGATATTAATGTTGATACCTCTGATGAGGTCATTGTTGAAGCTATTATTGCACTCGCACATAAATTAGACTTAGAGGTTATTGCTGAAGGCGTGGAAACCAAAGAGCAGTTGAATTTTTTACATGAGAAAGGCTGTGAGAAGTATCAGGGCTATTATTTTTGTCGTCCTGTGCCTGCTGAGGAGTTAGCTATTAAAATTGAGAATAGTAGGTAATATTTGATGGTTATTTTGTGCGCCAATCCATAGTCTTATGAAATCAGAGTGTTATATGATTAAACTGAAGTATGGGATTGGGGAGTGAAATGCTATACTGTTACGGGTTGCTGTGATATTAGTCATTAAATGAAGTGGCAATCTACGTTGTCAGTACGCGAAGACGATCAAATTTAAGTGGTATAAATCAAATGTCAAAAAATATAACACGCCGCAGCTTTTTACGCTGTGCAATGGGAGTGGCTGCAGTTGGTTGTTTGCCGCAAACAATTTATGCGGGTGTAAGAAAGCCGGTCATATCAGTTAAAGATCTAAGTCTGCATAATTTACATACTGAAGAAAAAATAGCACTTAATTATTTTGAAAATGGTGAGTATGTCACTGAAGCTTTGCGCGATATTAGTTATTTGTTGCGCGATTTTAGAACGGGTGATGTTTTAGCGATGGATCCACGCTTGATTGATTTACTCTATGATTTAAAAGGCACTTTAGATACTGAACGACCTTTTCAAATTATTTCCGGTTATCGCTCCCCCAAAACAAATGCTTCTTTGCGTAAGAGTGGTGGTGGGGTAGCTAAGAAAAGCCTGCATATGCAGGGTAAGGCGATTGATATTCGTGTTGAGGGTATTGACTCTAGGGTGATTCGATCTGCTGCGATGAGTTTAGGTCGTGGCGGGGTAGGGCATTACCCTAATTCTAATTTTGTACATATCGATACTGGTCGTGTTAGGAGTTGGTAGTGAATATTTAGTGTGCTACAAGGCCTAGGCTGCGCTCGGCTATGGCTGTACTTAGTGCGCTATCGTGATCATAGATATCGGGATAAAAAGATACTCTTGATTGAGTTGCTAATGCTGTGCTATAAAAAATAAGCACAGGAATTTTTTGTTCTAAATCGACAATGCTAGGTGCGCCAGAG
Organism: bacterium; assembly: GCA_030591965.1. Lineage (GTDB taxonomy): Bacteria > Pseudomonadota > Gammaproteobacteria > Methylococcales > Methylomonadaceae > Methyloprofundus. The sequence goes on along the minus strand of JAUVAA010000007.1, from coordinate 13,275 downwards.
TACATAGCTTCAGCTATTTTTTGCTCCGTCCAGCCTGAGTTATTACGTAAAGCAAATAAGGCTAATGCGCTAGGGTTTTCAACTCGGATACAGCCATGACTAAGGTCTCGTTTAGTACGGCTGAATAGAGAGATTCCAGGGGTGTCGTGTAGGTAAATATTATAGTTATTGGGGAACATAAATTTAATATGGCCCAAGGCATTTTTACGTCCTGGACGTTGGCGCAAATGCAGTTTTTTGCTATGCAGTTGTTGTATATTTTCTGAAGTACTGGGTAAGGGTATTGCTCGATGCGAGAAGTTCGCGACGATTTCTAGGTCGTTACGCTCTAAGTAAGTTGGATCACGCTCAAATAAAGGAAGGATTTCTTCTGTTAGTATGCTGTAAGGAATATTCCAGTAAGGCCTAAAGACGAGGTAGCTTATATTGCCGGAGAAAATGGGTGTTTGTAAACTTGATTTTTTATCTTCATCTTTGTCGTCAGCATAGGATTTTCCAACTATAACTTTCATGTGTAAGCTGGTATTTTTCGCTTTGTCGGTGTTATAAGCCCATAATTGAAAGGCAGGTATGTTTACTAGAATAAAAGGGCCTGATGGTTGCTCAGGCAGCCAGCGTAGGCGCTCCATAGATAATTCTATTTGTTTTATGCGCTTGCTCAGAGGTGTATTTAATAGCTCAAGGGTTTGTTTGCCAATAACACCATCACTTTCTAAGTTGTAATCAGCTTGTAAATTACGCACTTTAGTAACCACTGAGCCGGTATAAGTATTGTTTGTTTTAGTATTTTGGTTTTGGTTGGTTTCGATTTTAGGTGTCAGGCTAGGGCTGTTAAGTACATTTAAATAATTCTGTAGTTTTCCAACTTGAGTAGACCAGTCACCAGGGCGCAAAGTGCGATCAAAGTTGAAGTGTACCGGCTCTTTGAATTGTGCGTTTAAGTGGCGGTATTTCTTTAGAGCTATTTTAAGTTGTTGGTAGGGATGTAATTTTGGTTCCATATTTTGCGCTAGCTCGAATACTGATTCTGTCTTTATTGCGGTATAAATTCTACTGACAAAGTCGATAGCGCTTTTAGGTTTTAAGTAAAAGTTTTGCCGCTTAGGCGGTACGCGGCCATCATGTAAATCATTTAAATAGCGTAAAAAAGTGAGGCTAAGCGCCGTATCAAAGGCTAAGAATTGAGTCAGTGAGGGCTTGCTTTTCTGTAGGGTGTGCCACTGTTTTTCTAGTTTAATATAAGCGTAATCTGCAGCAATAAGCCCTTGCGTAGGCGCATTAGTATAGAGGTTTAGTAGTTGATTGATTGTTTGGACGGGGTGTTTGGCGCTAAACCAGAGTAATTGGTATTCATTTAGTTGATAAAGTGACTGTAGTGTCTCTCGCTCTTTAAGGGTGTAAGCATTAATGAAATAAGGGTGGCTGTTCGCCTGCAGCAAAGATTGTGTAGTTGCTATTGCATGCTTGTTGCCGGCATTCGCACCGAGAGGGCACAATAATAGTGCCCACAGCAGTAGGTGGCTTGCGTTAAGCCTCGCTTTCTTCGTCGTTGTCTTCATCATCTTTGTCGTGTCCTAAATCTGAAATTTCTTTTAATCTAGAAATGACTTTAAAGTTTAAGCTGCTTTCTGGGTATTCACCATTGCTGTCTTTGTTGCCGATGTTTTCGCCTGTTAATAGCTCTAGGGCTTCATTAACACTGGAGACAGTGTAAATAGCAAACATATCTTGGGCAACGGCATCAATGATTTCTTGTTTGAGCATTAGATTGCGGCTATTAGCTTTAGGGATAATGCAGCCTTGTTCGCCTGTTAGTCCTCGACCTTTGCACAGATTGAAGAAGCCTTCGATTTTTTCGTTAACGCCGCCGATAGCTTGTACTTCGCCGTATTGGTTAATTGATCCAGTAACGGCAAAGCTTTGTTTGATCGGTGTTAGCGTTAGTGCAGAGATTAGGCAGCATAGTTCAGCAAGCGAGGCGCTATCGCCATCAATATGGCCGTAGGACTGTTCCATGGCAATGCTTGCTGAGATCGCAAGCGGGAATTCTTGAGCATAGCAGTTGCCTAAATAGCCGGTTAAGATCATTACGCCTTTTGAGTGAATAGCAAGGCCTAGCTCGGCTTCTCGCTCAATGTCGACGATGCCGCGTGAGCCGGGATAAACGGTAACGGTAATGCGTGATGGCGCGCCAAAGCTAGTGCCGCCCACTTCAAGTACTGTTAATCCATTGATCTTGCCTATTGCGGTGTTGGACGTATTAATGAGGATAGTGCCATTGAGCATTTCCTCTAAAATGCTTTGTGCGAGTCTGCCGTGTCGGTATTCACGAGCACATAGGGCCTGTTCTATATGGCTTTTCTCGATTTCTTCAGTGGTGCATAGAAAATTTGCTTCGCCTATAATTTCTAAAGCATCGTTAATATGTGCTGATAAACGATTTTGGTGCTCTGCAAGACGGCAGCTATGCTCCATTAAGCTAGTAATGGCTGAATCTGTTAGCTGTTTTGCGCCAGAGTCGCGTGCCTGTTGTCTCATTAATTGAGAGAAGCTTTGCATATTAGGGGACGTGCGTGGAATGTCGTAATCGAAGTCCGCGAGGATGCGAAACATTTCATTAAACTCTTCATCTAAATCTTGTAATAGATAGTAGATCTCACGCGAGCCAACTAGAATGATTTTAATATTCAGTGGAATCACTTCAGGCTTTAAAGTGACGGTATTAATGCCTAACTCTGAATAAGGAGATTCAATTTCAATGCGCCCTGCTTTTAAGGCGCGTTTGAGGCCTTCCCAAACCAGCGGGTAAGTCAGTAGCTTATCTGCATCAAGGATTAAATAGCCGCCATTTGCCTTGTGCAAGGACCCAGGGCAAATAAGTTGGTAGTTAGTCGTTAATGCGCCTTGATCGCTGCTGTATTCAATGCGCCCGAAAAGATTTTGAAAAGTTGGGTTCGGTTCATAAATGACGGGTGCGCCAGTTTTTTCTTTATAATCAATTAGTACGTTTGGTTGGTACTGGTTTTTTAGCAATTGCCTTTTGGTGCTGTCGCTAATATCTTCTAAGGTTCGTGTCGGTACAAAAAGGTCTTTAATGGTTTCACTTAAATCTTTTTTGATTTCACTGAGATAAGTGATGACATTATCAATATTCTGGTAACGCCCGGTGAGCTCTTTAAATAACGGTGATATGGCCATGCGGATGGTGGCATTATCTAGTTGGCGGTTTTTGTCTACTAAAGTGCGACGCCATTGAGGAAGTTCAATTAAAGCGTCGGCTAAGGCATCTTCTAAAAGCTCGGTTTCTTTGTGGAAAGTTTCGCGTTCGTCTTGAGCTAGTTGGTTGAACTGTTCTTCATCCAGAACTTTTTGTTCGCGTATGGGAGCGAAATTGATTGAGTCAGTGTCGCGGAATAGGGCGATATTTTTTTCTTTGGCGGCTTTTTCTATGACATCAATCGCACTGTTGTAGAGTTGGGTGAAGTTGCGATCAATGGCTGTTCTTTTTTGTTGATAACTGGGGCTTTCAAATGCAGCGGGGAAAGTGGCAATTAAATTATCAATTAAGGTAGAGATGTCTTTGCAAAATATTTGAGCTTGCCCTGCGGGAAGCTCAATAGCAACCGGTTCTCTGTTATTTTCAAAATTTTCTACGTAGGCGTAGGACGGCGGCGTGTCGTGTTTGTGTGATAGAGGGGTAAGATGATTGGTGATCATCGATAAGCGCCCAGTACCAGGCTCGCCCATAACATAAATGTTGTAGCCTGGATTTTGCATGGCTACACCAAAACTTAATGCTGACTGTGCGCGCTCTTGACCTAGAATGTTGTTAGCTTGAGAGTCCTTGGGGTTAATCGGCGCATTGTAATCGAGTGGATTAACTTGAAATTTGAGTGCTGCTGCTGGAAGTTTTAACAAGTCGCTCATATTCTAAGAGGGGCAATAAAGTGAGGGGGTAAGTGGTTTTGGCTTTGGTATTTTGCTTCTAAGTAAAGATCAGCTATTCGTGCTGGTGGGTAGCTAGGCTTTTAAGCTGCTCAGCCTAGCATTTTTTTGAGGCTTAATAATTGCGCTGTACAGAAAAACGCGCGAGTAATTCTAATGCATTTTTGTATTCAGAGTCAGGTAAGGTGCTTATTGCATCTATAGCTTTTTGAGCCTCTTCCTCTGCGCGTAATTCAGTGTAGCTGATTGCATTGGTTGCTTTTACTATCTCATAGACAGCGTTAAATGAGTCGCGGCTACCTGTTTTGATTGCCTCTATTACCACATTAGCTTGTTCTTCAGTGCCTTTTTCTATTGCATAAATTAGCGGTAAGGTCGGCTTTCCTTCAGCGAGGTCATCGCCAAGGTTTTTTCCCAATTCATCTTTGCTCGATGTATAGTCAAGAGCGTCATCGATTAACTGGAAGGCCATGCCAAGGTGCTGCCCGTAATCGGCTAGGTTTTTTTCAATTTCAGGCGTAGCGCCGGAAATAACTGCCCCTAGTCGAGTGGCTGCACTAAATAGGATGGCAGTTTTACGTGAAATGACCTCAAGGTATTTTTCTTCAGTAGTTGCTGGGTTGTTGCAGTTTAATAGCTGTAGAACTTCGCCTTCAGCAATAGCAGTTGTGGTTTTTGATAAAATCTCCATAACACGCATATTATTGGTGCGTACCATCATTTCAAAAGCGCTGGAGTAGAGATAGTCGCCTACTAAAACGCTGGCAGCGTTACCCCATACGGCATTAGCTGATTCTTTGCCTCGGCGTAGATCCGATTCATCGACGACATCATCGTGCAGTAATGTTGCTGTATGGATAAATTCAATGACCGCTGCGAGTAATAAATGCTTGTCCTCATTATAATCGAGTGCTTTTGCTGTCAATAACAGTAGCATCGGGCGTAGGCGCTTGCCGCCGCTATTGATGATGTAGTGGCCTAATTGATTGATTAGTATTACATCAGAGCTGAGCTCTTCTAGAATTAACTGATCAATCGCTTGGGCTTCGCTTTCTGTTAAGCTTTGAATCGATGAAAAATCAATAGGTTCGTGTGCTTTATTGTCAGTGTTTTTCGAAGCTGTCATTGACTCGTTCTTTTATTGTAATTAATGGTGGAATAGTAAAAACTTGTAAAAAATGCGATGTAAGCAGATCATTTAGCAAGCTATATTAACAGAACATAGAATTTAAAAATACAACTCTGGTGATATTTGTTTTATTGTGTTAATTTATGGCAAGTTATTCATTACGTTTAGTTGCGACTTGACGGCAATGAATTTTATAAATATAATATTCTGTTCACTTTTAATAGAATTTTGCTTGATGGAGCTGACGCACATGTATGCGGTAATTCAAACTGGCGGTAAACAATACCGTGTTGAAGAAGGTACTACCTTAAAAATAGAAAAACTTGAGCTTGGTATGGGCGACAGTATTGAATTCGATAACGTACTTATGGTGCAATCAGACGATGCTGTTAAAATAGGACAACCTTATGTTGATGGCAGTAAAGTCACAGCAACTGTTGTTGCTCAAGGTCGACATAAGAAAGTTAAGATCATTAAATTTAAAAGACGTAAGCACCACATGAAACAAATGGGCCATCGTCAATATTACACAGAAATCCAGATTACTGGTATTTCTGCTTAACACGAGGATTTAGAATGGCTCATAAAAAAGCGGGTGGTAGTACTAGGAACGGTCGTGATTCTAATGCGAACCGATTAGGTGTTAAACGTTTTGGTGGCGAAACTGTTACTTCAGGTAGCATTATTGTTCGTCAGCGTGGAACACGTTTTCACCCAGGAACAAACGTAGGTTGTGGTAAAGATCATACTTTATTTGCAACAACAGATGGACAAGTTGTTTTTGAGGTTAAAGGTCCTAAAAAACGTAAATTTGTTAGCATCGTTGCAGCATAATTATTTTACACCATTGGTAGTCTAACTAAGGTTGGGCTTTTAAAGGTAATAAAATAAATAAAACCTCGTCCATAATGGCGAGGTTTTTTTTTGCCTATTTTTTGCAAAAGTTATTCGTACGGGGATTTAGGGTTATGAAATTTGTTGATGAAGCGGAGATTCGTGTCGAAGCTGGTGATGGGGGAAGCGGTTGTATCGGTTTTCGTCGAGAAAAATATATTCCTAAAGGTGGGCCTGATGGTGGCGACGGTGGCGACGGCGGCAGTGTTTACTTGGTGGCGACTGAAAATGTTAATACCTTAGTGGATTTTCAGTTTCATTCTGTGCATAGGGCACAGCGAGGCCAAAATGGTATGGGGCGTCAATGTACAGGAGCTAAGGGGGAGGATATTTATATTCCTGTTCCACCTGGCACTGAGGTGCATGATAAGCGAGCGAATGAAAAATTAGGTGAATTAACGATTGTAGGTGAGAAATTACTGGTTGCTCATGGTGGCTTTCATGGTTTAGGAAATACACGCTATAAAAGTAGCATTAATCGAGCTCCGCAAAAAGCATCGCTAGGCACTAAGGGGGAGCACCGTATATTGCAGTTAGCGTTAACTTTAATTGCGGATGTTGGCTTGTTAGGTATGCCAAATGCAGGGAAATCAAGTTTAATTCGCGCAGTTTCATCAGCAAAGCCGCGTGTTGCAGATTATCCTTTTACGACTTTAGTCCCTAATTTGGGGGTGGTTAGTGTAGATGAGCGTCGTAGTTTTGTTATCGCTGATATTCCTGGGGTTATTGAGGGGGCGGCCGAAGGCGCAGGCTTGGGTTTACAGTTTTTAAAGCATTTGGCGCGTACTAAGTTATTGATGCATTTGGTTGATGTTGCGCCTTACGAAGAGATGGATTCGCCGGTTGAGGCGGCTAGAAAAATTATTGCAGAAGTTGAGAAATGGAGTGAAGATTTAGCGGGTAAGCCGCGCTGGCTTATTTTAAATAAAATAGATAAATTAGATGATGCCGAGCAGGAAGCTTATTGTCAGGCAATCGTTGATGAGCTGCAGTGGCAGGGGCCGGTATATCAAATTTCTGCATTGAAATCAGAAGGAACGCGAGCGTTAATGTTTGATATTATGGCCTTTTTAGAGGAGCAAGCCGCACTGGCAAAGTTGGAAGCAAAAGATGAGCCGGAGTGAGTTCGCAACAGCAAAGCGTGTTGTTATTAAAATTGGCAGCGCTTTATTGACGGATGGGGGTAAAGGTCTGAATCAGGCCGCTATTGCTGTCTGGGTAGAACAAATGGCATTGCTTAGGCAGCAAGGAATTGAAGTCGTATTGGTTTCTTCCGGTTCTGTTGCAGAAGGAATGGCGCGTTTAGGTTTAAAAGTTCGCCCTAAGGCGCTGCATGAGTTACAAGCTGCAGCATCGGTGGGTCAAATGGGGCTGGTCAGAACGTTTGAAAGTAATTTTCAGTTACATGGCCTGCATGCTGCACAAGTATTGCTAACGCATGATGATTTGTCTGATCGTAAGCGTTACTTAAATGCGCGTAGTACTTTATTAACTTTGCTGAACTATGGTGTTGTGCCAGTCATAAATGAAAATGATGCAGTGGCAACGGAAGAAATTCGCTTTGGTGATAATGATACCTTGGGTGCATTAGTTGCGAATTTGGTGGAAGCAGATTTATTAATTATTCTGACTGATCAATTGGGCTTGTTTGACTCTGATCCAAGTGTTAACCCAAATGCGCAGTTTATTAGTGAAGTCGGCGCAGATGATTCTCGCATAGCGGCAATGGCAGGTGGTAGTCGCAGTGGTCTAGGTCGTGGAGGCATGGCGACCAAGGTAAGTGCAGCTAAACTGGCTTCACGCTCAGGCGCGGCGACAGTGATTGCTTCGGGAGCTTTAGATGATGTTATTTCTAAAGTAATCGCAGGTGAGCAAGTGGGCACTTATTTATATGCGAATATTGAACCAATTGTGGCGCGTAAGCGTTGGCTTGCTGCTCAGCTACAAGTAAAAGGTCATGTGGTATTAGATGCAGGGGCAGTGAATGTGCTTAAAAAGTCAGGAAAAAGCTTGTTGTCGGTAGGTATTAAATCAGTAGTAGGCAGCTTTAGTCGTGGTGAGTTGGTTTCTTGTCTGGATGAGCAGGGAGTTGAGATTGCGCGAGGCTTGGTTAATTATAAGGCCGCGGAAGTAGAGCTAATTAAAGGTTGCTCTAGCAGCCAGTTTGAAAGTATTCTCGGTTATGCTGATGATGAAGAGCTTATTCATCGGGATAATTTGGTTTTGATTTAAAGGCGTTTTAGTCGTTAAGTGCTGGAAGTCGATCTTTGGTCGTTTAGGTGCGAATTAATTTTTAGGTAAGGTATGAGTAAGCAAATAAAAGCGGTTTCGTTAATTTCTGGTGGTCTAGATTCTATGTTGGCAACTAAAGCCATTATGGAGCAAGGCATTCATGTAGAAGGTATTAATTTTTTTACCGGCTTTTGTGTGGAAGGGCATACCCATGCGATTAGACAAAAAGACAAAGAAAAGCCTAAGCGTAATAATTCTTTATGGGTGGCTGAAACCTTAGGTATTAAATTACATATTATAGACATCATTGAAGAGTATAAGGATGTTTTGATTAACCCTAAGCATGGCTATGGCGCGAATATGAATCCTTGCCTGGACTGTAAGGTTTTTATGGTGAAAAAAGCTAAGCAGTGGATGGAAGAAAATGATTTTGATTTTATTATTACCGGCGAAGTGATGGGGCAGCGGCCAATGTCTCAGCGCCGTGAGACCATGCCGATTATTTCTGCAGAATCTGGTGCGGATGACCGTTTGGTGCGACCTTTGTGTGGCCAGAATTTACCAGCAACCTTGCCTGAGCGTGAAGGTTGGATTAAGCGTGAAGAATTATTTGGTTTTAGTGGGCGTGGGCGTAAGCCGCAAATGGCATTGGCAGAGGAGTATGGTTTAAGTGATTACTCGCAACCGGCAGGTGGGTGTTGCTTTTTAACGGATGAAAGTTATTCGGCTAAGTTAGTGGATTTATGGAAGGCGCGGGGCACTAAAGACTATGAGTTGGATGATGTTATGTTGCTAAAGGTTGGGCGGCATATACGTCCGAACCAGAATTTTAAAGTGATCGTTGCGCGTGAGGATGGTGAAGGGCGGTTTTTACAAGGCTATAAAAATAACTATATTAATATGAACTGCGCTAGTCATAGAGGGCCTTTGGCGCTAATTGATGGCGACCCAAGTGCAGAAGATTTGTATTTGGCTGCACAAATTGTGGCTCGTTATGGTCAGGGAAGGGATGCTGAGCAAGTGGATGTTTTGGTAAGAGATTTGGCGGGTAATGAATCGACTTTACAAGTTAAGCCATTAGCTAAAGATAAGTTACCTAAAGAGTGGTTTGTATGAGTCGGTATGAATTAGATGCGCGCCGCTTGTTGTGTCCTATGCCAGTTATTCGTACCCAAGATAGAGTGAAGCAACTACAAAAAGGTGATGTATTAAGTGTGACTTGTACGGATCCTGGAGTGATGCAAGATATTCCGGCTTGGTGTCGAATTAATGGGCATAAAGTGTTAGAAACTCAATCTGATGACTATGAATATATTATTATTTTAGAGGTGGGTGAGTAATGACTGAGGTTTATGATGCGCAGAAAATTGCTAAGTTAAAAAATAGAGTTACGGTAGTTGGCGCGCTTGTTAATGTTTTTTTGACCATCATAAAAATTGGTTTTGGTATAGTGGGTCAATCGGCAGCATTAATTGCCGACGGTGTGCATTCTTTGTCGGATTTAGCCAGTGATATGCTGGTCTTGATCGCAGTTAAGTTGGGTGCGCGCGAGGCAGATCACGATCACCCCTATGGGCATCGGCGCTTTGAAACGATAGCTACGGTTATATTGGGTTTAGGTTTAGTTGTTATTGCAGTCGGAATTGCTTGGGATGTATTTGAACGGGTGCTAAATCCAGAGCGAATGCTGGTTCCTCAAGCAAGTGCGTTAGGTATTGCGGCGATTTCTATTTTGGCTAACGAATGGCTGTATCAATATACAAAACGTGTTGCAGTGGTAACACGCTCAAAATTATTGATGGCGAATGCTTGGCATCATCGTAGCGATGCTATTTCATCAATTGTGGTATTGATTGGTGTTGCTGGTTCTTTATTGGGTTATGTATGGGCTGATGCGGCAGCGGCAGTCCTGGTTGCTATCATGGTTGCAAAAATTGGTATTAATCTGGTCTCAGATAGTATTAAAGAGTTAGTTGATACGGGCTTGCCGAAAGTATTAGTTGAGGAAATTCGCTCTGAGATTGTTGCTATTGAAGGTGTTAAAAATATACATTTGCTACGCACTCGATTGATGGGTGAAGATGCTTTGGTTGATGCGCATATTGTGGTTAACTCGCGTATTACGGTTTCAGAAGGGCACATGATTGCTGATGTCGTCAGAGATGTGTTAATTGAGAAATTTGATGATGTGCAAGATGTATTGGTGCATGTGGATCCTGAAAGTGATGAGTATGAACAAGATCATGCAGGTAAATTACTACGGCATGATGTCGATAATTATTTAAAAGAATATTTGGCGGAAAATTACCCATTGATTGATAGCTTTAGAATTCATTATTTGAAAGGCAGGGTTGAGCTGGAAGTGGTGTTGCCGCATACAATGTTCAGCTTGTCGCAACAAGTGGGGACTATTAAGAAGCGCTGTATGGTGCTAGAGCAAGAAGTCGATGAAATTAGCAGTGTTGTTGTGTTTTTTAAGGCATAGTTGATTGTGCTGAAATGAATTAATAGGCGAGAAAATATGGCGGTTGGTAAAGTAGATTTTCCACAAATGCATGCGGTATCAGGCATTAAGTTAGGTACGACTTGTGCCAATATCAAGCAGTCGGCACGCGATGATTTGCTATTAATAGAACTAATAGAAGGTGCGACTTGTGCGGCTGTTTTTACTCAAAATGCTTTTTGTGCCGCACCTGTTGTCGTTGCGCGGGCGAATTTACAAAAGAAACCTAGATGGCTATTGGTTAATTCGGGAAATGCTAATGCTGGAACGGGTGAGCAAGGAATGCTTGATGCACAAGCAAGTTGTGTCGCAGTTGCTGAGTTAAATGGCGGGACTGAAGAGCAAGTATTGCCTTTTTCAACGGGTGTTATTGGTCAGCCTTTGCCTATTGCAAAGGTGGTTAAGGGGCTTCCTGCAGCTCAAGAAAATTTAATTGAAGATAATTGGAGTAAAGCGGCGCACGCTATTATGACAACGGATACTTTTGCTAAAGGGTATTCAAAAATAGTTGAAATAAATGGCCAGAAAATTACCGTAACCGGAATATCCAAAGGCGCCGGGATGATTCAGCCTAATATGGCAACAATGCTAGGCTTTATCGCGACGGATGCGAAGATTTCGCAGGATTTGTTGCAAGAATGTTTGTCGGCTGCAGTTGAGCAGTCCTTTAATAGAATTACAGTTGATGGTGATACTTCGACTAATGATGCCTGTGTGCTGATGGCGAGCGGTCAGTCCGTATTGCCTGAAATTATTGAAGGTAGTGATGCAATGGTCGCTTTTCAGGCAGCTATTGACGAGGCTTGTATGCGTTTGGCGGAATTAATTATCAGGGATGGTGAGGGTGCAACTAAGCTAATCAAAATTAATGTGCAGCAAGCAGGAAATGAATCGGAGGCAGTGCAGGTTGCTAAAACTATTGCTCATTCACCACTAGTTAAGACTGCTTTTTTTGCCAGCGATCCAAATTGGGGGCGTATTTTGGCCGCTGTTGGGCGTGCGGGAGTGGAGCGCCTAGATGTTGAGCGCATAAAAATTTATCTTGGTGATGTGTGTATCGTCGAGAATGGTGGCTGTGCCGCGGCATATACGGAAGAGGCGGGGCAGGAAGTCATGAATCAGGAAGAAATTACGGTTACTGTAGTGCTGGGGCGCGGTGAGTCGGAGCAGCGAGTACTGACTTGTGACTTTTCCTATGATTATGTGCGCATCAATGCAGAATATAGAACCTAAGCCTGGCCTTTCTAGGGTTAATGTTGCAGTTGCTGTAATTAAAGATGCTCAAGGCCAAATCCTTATTACGCAGCGTAAGGCGGATGCTCATCTAGGGGGTTTGTGGGAGTTTCCTGGTGGTAAATTTGAAGTGGGCGAGAATGCGGAGTCGGCTTTGAGTCGGGAATTGTTTGAGGAATTAAATATAAAGCCAATAAAAACGACCCCATTAATAGAGTTAAATTTTGATTATCCGGAAGTTAGTGTCCGCTTATATGTTTATGAGGTAAGTCACTTTTCTGGAGAGGTTATTGCTAGGGAGGGGCAGGATTTTAGGTGGATTATAAGGGCTGAGCTAGATCAATACCAATTTCCAGAAGCCAATAAAGCAATATTGTCAGCTATTAAGGTAGGGCGGCAGTATGCCATTATAGATGGTGAGAATATAAAGCAAATTTTGAGGGATTTGTATGGAGTGGCGGCGCAAGGTGTTAATTTGGTGCAAGTCAGGGCAAAGAATTTAAATCGGCAGGATGCTGAGCAACTAATAAGAGTAGTAAAGGCTGAGTGCGATGTACTGCAATTGGAGTACTTATTAAACTCACAAATTATTGGTGCAAAAGTAAGCGGTGCAGGTGTGCATCTAACGTCGTCAGACTTGATGATGTTAAAGCAGCACCCTGAAAGCGCAGGGTTTGTTGCGGCATCTTGTCATAATTTGCAGGAGTTGCGTCAAGCGGAGCAATTGGGTTTGGATTTTGTTGTCTTGTCGCCAGTCAATAAAACAGCTTCACATCCTGAGGCAAATCCTTTGGGGTGGCAGCAATTTTCGCAATGGGTTGCGCAAATTAATCTGCCGGTATTTGCCTTGGGAGGGGTTGGTAAGCAAGATTATGATCTTGCTCTGTCATGTGGAGCGCAGGGGGTATCTGGAATAAGTCTGTTTAAAATGAACCAATAGCAGAAAGATAAAATAAAGTCTTGACCTAGATTGATAAAGCGGTAAAATAGCCAGCTCTTCAACGCTCATGTGCTGAAGGGCAGGGTTTGGAATTGAGGCTGATTGTTCGGTTCTTATTTTTGATTCCTGGGAAATGAAAGTTTCCTGAAATAAAAGCTTGACCATTTAGTTTTAGTGGTTATAATGGTCGGCTCCTTAACGGATTCGTTGTTAAGGGTGAGTCCTTCGGGGTTCGGTTGGTATTTGTTGTTAGGTGGTTTGTTTTTCTGGTTGGCTTTGTTTTTTTTTGGCCACTTCGAAAACTGCCTGAAAATTAAGATTGACACAATGAGTTGGCTCTGTATAATGGTCTAGCTCAACAGGACGGAATACTTCTTCCATCCTCGCTCTTTAAAAACT
>JAUVAA010000113.1 GCA_030591965.1 bacterium | reverse complement strand
CTGAGCCAAAGATAAAATTAGTGATGATAACAGCCACCGCCATAACGGTCATCAGCAAGGAGAAAACCCAGAACATCACTCGAAATGAGCGAAAAATAAACAAGAATAATAAAGTGAGCGCGACCGTTGAGATAATGCTAACAAACTTAATATCCGTTTCCATCATTGATTGTGTTGCGGCAGCAAACAAGGGAATACCTGTCATATCTAATTGATAGCTTTGCTGACTTAATTCTTTTTGGGCAACAAAAGTCGTATTAATTTGCTCTTGAATCTGTATTTGCTCAGGTACGTCCATACCAGACATTTTGGTTTCTAAAATGAAATTGGCGTACTGTGGTGTGGTGTTATTTTGAGTTTTAAACTGGTTAGCAATCGATTTAAAACCATTTAAAGACAGTAGCAAGGGGTCTTGCACTACTATCTTTTTAATCATCTGAGCTTGCGGCGAAAGCAAAGCTTGTCTCAAACCCGCTGCACGCTCGATTAAAGCGGATTCAGTCAATATTTCTGGGAGTGCCTGCTCTGGCGTACGACTATATAATTGCGCGCCATGTTGAGCATACAAACTAGCTAATGCGCCTAAAGCACCTCTTTTTTCATCAGTTGCCCAGACATCAACCACACCTGAGATAGACTTTATCTGACTTAGCCATCCCTGTATAAAAGCCGAAGATACCTGTTTACCTTCTCCTGCATCAACCGACAGAATATAGCGCCGCGATAAAGTGCCGGACTGTATTTCGCTAGCTAATAGTATTTCTTCGGCATTATCGCCAGCGATAACAAAGGCGGCTATATTCGTTTGAAAATGCGTAGTAAAAACAGCGATAGCAATTAACAGCGGTAAGCATAGGGAAAAAAACAACGAAGCCAAAGAAGGACGCATATCTATTGGCCTTTAAGTGACTGTAATAAAGCTACCAGCTTAGTTTTAACAAGCAAACCTTGTTGCGGCTGGCTTAATTCATAGGAACTGCGATCACCATCAGGCAAGATAACGGATATTTTATTAGCTGCCTTCTCACTCAAGCCCTGCATAATAATTTTGATCGGATCTTCCTCTGGCTCATGATCTTTAGCAAGCATTTCTAGTGTCCATGACAATTCTGAGCTAGTAAATTTCAGCTCATAAAGCTGACGTAAATAAACTAGGTTTCCGGTCATCATGCCTTTAAATGCGGCTAAACTCGCCATCATCGGATTGCTTTCATCTATTTGTAGTTGATGAAAGGTTTGCGTAGCGGGTTTTGAATAAGTAAGCTGACTGCCTTGCGTGGCCATCATTTCAACTTCCGGCTGTAATTGCTGCTTAAGCATAACATCAGGAATCTCAGCGTATAAATAACCACTGCCATGCCATTCATCATCAAACAAACCCATATAACGCGTTTCTTGATAAGCAATTTTCACCGCAATATCGGGCTTCATACGTGCCATAACACTTTCTATCGACTCTTGAGCAAAGCCTATGGCTGGCAAACTTAATAAAAATACGACAGCAATCTTCTTTATCATCAGTTTTTAACTCGCTCGTACATCCAGCCAAATACTTCGACCATTAATAATCATACTTCTCATTGAGTCCTTAACACCTGGAATAGGTTTATCAGGCAATTCCATTTTAATGGTACGAAAGTAAAAATGCCGCCAGATATATTCACCAATCATTAGCACGCCTGATAGTAGAAATATCATGCCCCCCGTATAAAGCGCCCACCATGATACCGGTGCAAATAAGGCGAGAACAATGCAAGCAGCCACATTAAAAGCAAAAAACCCCGTCCACATCATCGTTAAATGACGACAATAACGGCTAATCACGAACGGGATTTCAGGAAAATCGAGACTAGCAAAGCGCTCAACCAAGGATGGTCCTTTGCCTTTACGCAAAGTTTTACCAAAAAAATTCATCAAACTCAGCTGTATAAAAATAGGGATTAACTTGGCCACTAAGTCTTGATAAAAAATACCGCCCAAGAGCAACAAAAAAACAATATCTAAGTTATTAAATCGTACTTGCGCAGTTTTCGCTTTTATTGCCTGAAGTAAGTAAAGACTGGCAATAAAAGCAGGCGCAAACCAAACCACGCCTTCTTGTACCCCTCTATAGACTAGATACGGGTACAGTAAAAACAATAAGCTGGTAATAATGCTGCGTAATACGACTTTCATAGTCCAATTATTTGCTTCTATTTTCCGTGACAAATTCAGCTAATGAATTTAATGAGGCAAAAATAGCTTGATTGCGATCATCTTCGGAAGTAATTTTAACGCCATACTGGCGATCCAATAAGACTGCAATTTCCAAAGCATCAATTGAATCTAGTCCTAAGCCTTCACCAAATAAAGGATCATCAGCAGCAATTTCTTCTGCACTGACATCTTCTAAATGCAAACCTTCAATAAATAATGTTTTTAATTCTGCGATCAATTCTTGAGACATGTTTTTCCTTACTGAAACCTAAACCAAAATATGGGTATTTTAACTTATTTACTCTTAGGGGACGGTTATTGATTAATTTGTTTTGGCAAATACATCACCGTAGGCTGGACTTCAGTCCGCTAATGTAAACAAACATCAAACAAGCGGACTGAAGTTCGCCCTACTTATTTCTCAATATCAACTTAGACAGACGCAGCAGGAATCCAGTAAATAAACGAATATGCATGCCAATCAACAAAACATTATCTCGACCATATTTAAACTGACTCACTCCACCTTCTTCTTTAGCAATATAGCGCACAGGGGTAAGAATATTTAATACTGGAACTGCACTCCATGCCATGCGCACAGCTATTTCAGGTTCAAAATCGAAACGTCTTGCCCAGCTCGTAGAGTGCATTACGGCGATTAAATCTTGTATAGGGTAAACACGCATGCCAAACAGTGAATCATGAATGCCCCAGCCCATAGTTTCTAAATTTGCCCACCAATTAGATATGCGCCTACCTTTAACACGTATCATCGGCGCGGAATCATCGAACATCGGCTCGCCTAAAATCATCGCCTCTGGGTTATCGATAGACATCTGCATAAATTGCTTAATATAATCCGCAGGGTGTTGATGATCAGCATCCATCGTTAATACATGGGTAAACCCCTTGGCTTGGGCTTGAGTAATACCTTCTAATATCGCCGCACCTTTACCTCTATTTTGTGGCAATTTTATTACTAGCAAAGTATCAGGGTATTGCGCTTGCAATGGCGCTAACAAAGCTTCGCTACCATCATCACTGCCATCAATAATAACCCAGATAGGCAGCCACTGTTGTAAGGCTTCTTCTATTGTTATTTTTAACAACACCCCTGTATTGTAACTAGGTACGAGTAGTAAATGGCTGTTTGATAATTCACACTGAATATTCATGGCTCTATATTTTGCACTCTACGTAAGGGATGTGGCTTTGCTAACTCATCCAAATAAATTTTCTCTAGGCGCTGACTAAATTCTTGTACCGACTCATCATCATATTTTAAAACTGGCTCACCAACACTAAAGCTTATTTTTAAAGGGAATTCAGGCTTTTTATATAAAGGCCAGCCTTTCTCGTAAAAACGTGTATTACTACGAATAAAAACGGGAATTACCGGCGCTTTAGTTCGCTTTGCTAATAAGGCAACGCCACCTTTTAAAGGGTTCAGCCATTGAGCATCCGTTTTTGTTCTAGTACCTTCAGGAAACATTAATAAGGTTTCATTCTGTTTTAAACGCTGCACGGCTAATTTTAACATTTGGCTAATAGAGTTTATAGGAATATAGCCCGCAAGCCGAGCACCGCCACCCAATAACGGGTTACTTAAAATAACCCCTTTCATCACACACACAGCCTCGGGAACTTGTGCAGCAATAAACACAATATCCCATAAGGCCGTATGATTGGGCGCGATAATGATAGCTTCTTTATGCCCTGTCAAAGACTTTAACTCTTTATCATCTAAAATTAGTAGCCCTGTTACTTTTAATAAAAAAACAAAAAACTGAAAATCTTTTTGTAAAAGGAATCGCCCACAACTAAGCGCCATTTTTTGCGGCAATATAGCACTCAAAATAGTCCCTGTCATTGAAATGGCTGGCGCTGTAATAGCCCAATATACAAGCCCCATCAATAATAAAAACCATTCCCAGTAATATTTAACCACAAACATTCCCCATCAATTTAAGAGACATAAATTTTCACTTTACTCATCCAGACCATTAAGCTCAAAAAAAGCATTAACATGCTAACGCTAAAAGCAATCAATGTAACATCAAAAGCTAGTATCCATAAAGAGCTAAGCAGCTCAATAAAAATCAACGCAATTAACAAATAACGGATATGCAAATGATGCATACGACTACAAAAATACGCACCTAATGGCGCACCAATGACAACCACAGGAACTGCAGCCAACCAGTAAGCTTGTACTTGCTCATTAATTCCACCCAAGACAAAAAGATGCAATAAAACACCTATCAGCGAATTAACCGCCATTAAAATCACCGATGTAGGCGTCGCTATACTTTCACAAACACGAAATAACAAAACCAGTACCGAGAAACAAATCATATCAATACCACTGCCAACTAAACTAGAAACAGCTCCACCCAACACGCCCACTACTAATAAAATGCCGATTTCCTTTACTCTTATCTCTGGCATCAGAGTATGCCTCAACCGAAACCCTGCACTCAGAAAAAGCAGCGTCAGAGCCAAGCTAACAGCTAACACGGTAAATAGCATTCTAATGAAAGCGGGAGCTAATACAGGTGCCAAAAAGAGAGACCCGATCAACATGCCAAATACGCCCCCCAAACTAACCCAAGCAATAACGCGCCACAACACTTTAATGCGCATCATGAAAATAGCAATGGAAGCCGCGACCATACCAACACTTTGAATAGCCAAAGAAAACACCTTCGCATCGCTAGCGGGAATTTGTAACACTTTAGTAAATACCGGAAAAGCAATAGCCCCGCCTCCCTCGCTAGTAGCTCCGGCAATAATAGAACCGAAGATCATTGTGACAGAAACCTGCCAATACTTATAGAGAACGGAGCAGCTATCAGGATAGGTATAAAGCCCCCAGATAAACCAAACACTTAGAGCTAACAATATACTTACACTGTATTTTTTTATTCCCTCTCTATTATTTGAATAGAGCGCACGACACAGTAACTTAATACTCATACCGACTAAACCCGCTTAAGCTTACCGCTATGAGTTTGTGTAATATTCTCAACCTGTTTTAACCTCTGAGGAACTTTATAAGTAGAAAGTTGCACACGACAAAAGCGCAAGACATCCTCTACATCTAACACTGCATTATTGACCAAAACCACCTCAGCACAAACAATCTCGCCCATCAACGGATGCACCTGACCATATACACGAGAACCTTCAATTGCACTGTGGCGATCTAATACCGCCTCAATTTCCTCAGGAAAAGCTTTGTTACCAGACACATTTATCATTGATTTTTCGCGCCCACAAATGACAATCCTGCCATCAATATCTCGCCGCGCAAGATCCCCGGTCATAAACCAACCATCAACCATCACTTGATCTACTGCTTTCCAAGGCTTAAGGTAAGCATCAAACATACCTGGCCCACGAATAGCCAAACGTCCGACTTTGCCTTCTGCAACGGTTTTATTATCATCATTCAATAATTCAACAGAAAACCCAACCGCGGGAAAACCGACACTTTGTGGTTTTTTTTCCTTTCCAGATAAGCTATCTAATAAAGGTAATCCTATCTCGATAATGCCATAAGCTTGAGTTACCGCCAGATTAAACCGCTTAGCAAAAGCTTCGGCAATATTAAGGGGTAATCCTGCGGAAGTCGATATTGCATTCTTCAATGTCGGCATCAGCTCACCCGATGCATCTGCGGCTAATAAACGAAAATGCATCGGTGAAGCATATAAGAAGGTTGCTTGGTGCTGGTTAGCATCGTGAATAATCGTCTGTGCAAGTAAATCTTTACAAACGATCATGCGAGCACCAGAGCGCATATAAACCAACACTGTAACTAAAAAATGAAAAGCCATCGGTAGTACCCACAAAACAGCATCATCAGGCGTTAAACTTAATGCTTTAGTAGCCACCTCTACACGCTGCAAAATACTCTGATGAGATAAAACAACACCTTTACTGCTCCCCGTTGTCCCTGATGTGTAACGAATAAAGGCCGCATCACTTAAGGGCGTCACCGGTTCATTCTTAGCTTGTTCAAGCCAAGCAAAACGTAAAACGTGCTGCGCACAAGGAAGCATTACTAAATCAGTATCAACAGGCTGCACCCCAGACTGATCATCGAGCACTGCATGTAGCTTTGTATCTCTAATAAGACAGTCGATTTCTGCTGCTTTCAACTGATGTGAAATAGGTAAAACAACGGCACCACAAGCCATTCCCGCCAACATCATAGCAACAAAAACGCTTCCATTGCGCCCCATGACGCCTAAGCCCTGCCCCTTAGTTAAGCCTAACTGCAATAATTCTGCTTTGAGCAACTCCGTTTGTGCATATAACTCGCGATAACTTATCGAGCTACCATTTTCTATAATAGCCGGCTTATCCGGCCACGACTTTGCAGCAAATTCTAGTAATTGATATGTTGAATCCATTAGCTCTCTTCGTTAAAAACCTGTTTCACTTGAATCTTTGCTACTGCCTTCTGCCAAACACCGTTACTCGCATATTCCGCAGCTAACATACCGGCCGCATAACCGGTACTAAAACAAGTGCCAATCACCCGAGCTGATGCAATAGCCCGCTCTGTTGCTGAAATTGCCCGACCCGCAAAAAATAAATTATCTATATACCTAGAAACCAGTGCTCCCGCAGGAACCCAATAACAATCATTCATTGCAAAGTATGTCATCTCAGGTTTCTTTTCTGCTCCCCATAACTCAACCGGCCAAGCACCAATAGCCACGCCATCACTCGGCTTGACACAGCCTAATATATCGGCTTCCTCTAACGTTTGAATACCTTGTGAGCGTGACATAGTACGCACTCCAACTTCAGCCGCCATGGCACTGATCATTAAGTCCTTTAATTCTGGCTCATGACAACGTAAATAGTCGACTATCTCGACACTACGCGAGCGAGCATCAATCTCATATTGAGTTAAACACGCAACCGTTCCATCAAACAGCTCTGGCATGCCTAATTTTAATAAACCCACGCCATTTTTAACCGTTCCTGGAATAATGGATAAGCGCTCACAGTGAGACTCTAAATCTCCCCGCTGTATGCCACGCTTAATCCATCGAAGCATATTTAATGCAAGTACCCTTGGTTCCATTAGAGGTAATCCACTGGCCTGAAATACAAACGCCCCTGATTGATAATGTCCTTGCTCTATTCGCCCGATATTAGCCAGCATTGATATGTGTGCATTACCACTACAGTCAACAATAGCATCAGCTGTCAAACTAACCGTGCTACCTGCGGTTTGGATATGCAATGTGACAATCTTCTTAGAGCAAACATCTACCGCTGAGACATGGCTATGCAACATGACAGACACACCAGCCTGCTGCAATTGCAGTACCGCTTGCTGGTGAAAAACGCTAGGCTGATAAGGTAAAAAATGCAGTCCTTTCGAAAACACAGCAGGCGTCGTATGACTTTTCTCTTGCACGCGCTCGGAAAATTCTCGCGCAAAGCCACGCACAGCATATCGTGGAATAGATGGGTTACGATAAAAAAGTCCACAAATCGTACCGACCATAGCAGAAGTTGCTAAACCACCGACAAAACCATAGCGCTCAACTAAGACAACGCTAGCCCCTGATTCTGCAGCGGCAATCGCGGCCGAAATACCTGCTGCGCCTGCACCTATGACTGCAACATCACATTTCATATAAGCTATTCGCTTGTTTCGCCCAATAAACCAAACTGTAGCTGAGCCAATAACTGCTCAACCTCGCCCTGATCAAGTGCAGAATCCATATAACCCATAGTCAACTGTAAAACACCATGAAAACGACTAAACACAAAGGTCACGCCTGGCGGGTACATATTAGGCGGATAATGTAGAGCTCCGGTAACTGCACAACCAAATAACTGGTCATACAAATCTAACGAATCGCCTGTATCTGAATAATAAAAACTCGCCATTTGCCCTTTAGTCGGGGAGGTTAACTGCATACGATACAACCAGCCAGGCACGCGCCGTAAAAAATCCATCATAACCAGATAGTGGCTAGGATTTTCAGAGCGCATCAGGGATTTCATTTGTGCAATTAATTCAGCTACACAAGTTTTCACATTAGCTAAAGCAGCTAGCGGGACACGGTAAAAAAGGAAGGTCACTTGATTCCCAAGAATGGGACTATGCACTCCCCGCTTACGGCGATCTAAAGGAATAGGAATTAACATATCGCCTTCTAAAGGCGACTTTTTGCTTTGCACATTAGCAACAGCACAAGCCGTGGCAGCCAAATAAAAGGCACTCACTAAAAAGCCTGCGCCTTGCTTTCGTGCCCTCTCAGTAATAAGCTCGCTCTGCGCTTGCGTAAAGGACAGAACTCGATAATGCACCGCTTGCTGTGTCTTGCTTTTATTAGTGAAGGAAATAAACGGCAATCTCGACACATCACACAAAAACTCTTTCATCTTCAGAGCAATGTCTGCGCGCTCTCGCAAGGGCAACAAACTACCTTGCTCGCTAGTGACCCACTCGACATCTTGCATAGCCTCTGGGCTACCTAAATGACGGATAAAGGTTTCTCCGCCATGAGCATCCATTAATGCGTGATGCCAGCTAAAGATCAACTGTGAGCCAGCGCCAGAAACCTGCACTAAGCTCACTTTAAAGGCAGATTGTTGTTCAATATTAAAAGGCTTTTTTAATAAACTCTCCGGCAAGTCGCCTTGTTCATCAAGCTGATACTGCTCTATTTCAGGCAATGCTTGACTCGCTTTAAAGACCCATTTAGCTAAAGTAAATGGCAAGCCTTGTTGTAGCCGTAAACGACATACCCATTGATAAGCTGAATTAGCAGATAAGTGTTTTTCTAAATCCTCATATTCCAAGCGCTCTTGTAAAGTTACAGCAAAGGTACAAACGTTCCGCTGGCCACTTAATTTCCACATAATACGATCGAATTGCAACAAAAAGAAATCTGCGCCATTCAGCGTTATGCTACTAGGAAATGAGCCGTCTTGTTTCATACAGCAGCGCTATTTAATTGCGCGACACAATATGCACTTAAGGTGCCAACACTAGCAATATTTTCAGGCGTTAACGCTTCAGCGGGTAACTCTAAAGCAAACTGTCTCTCAATAAACAACACTAATTCCATCAAGGAAAAAGAGTCCACACCGATCTCGGATAATGCAGTGTCAGAAGTCACTTCTATCTGTGCTGCTAATACATTATCGCGTAAAAAAACACATAACTGACTCGCAATCTCTTCAGCACTCAACTTTACTACACTCATTTTTCAAACCTTTAAAATATGATTAAAACTGCTCGTTAATTAATTTTATAAACATCTGGGTTTCTGTCTTTTAAGCCATATTTCACTAAAAACCGTAGCAACTTCAGACTAAAGGGAGTACTTGCAGCCGCACCACTAAAAATTCGGCTAATATGACCGCTCACCCACTTGTAAATAAAACGGTTAATAATGTTGTCTGGCATCGTCATACCCACTTTAATGCTACTCATTAAGCGCCCATTGTAGTAATAATCAACTATTTCAAACCAAGCATTTAAATGCTGCTTAATAGCGGTTTCATATTCAG
>JAUVAA010000163.1 GCA_030591965.1 bacterium | reverse complement strand
TTGTCATATTGCTAGTGTATGATTACATGGTAATATAACTTATCTTCTTTATCGTTATTAATAGTTTTGGAGTTCCGCATGATTCAACAAATGGTCAGGCATCATAATATCCTTTCCATCGTCGGTAATATTATTACTGTCAGTGTTTCTAATAAGGAAGAAAGCAGCGATGCGGTAACGCGGTTTGGTGATTTAGCGATAGTCGAGGATGAATTTAGTACTTCGATTGCTCAGGTGATTAAAATCGACCGAGATGAGATTGCTTTACAGGTGTTTTCTGGTACTCAAGGTGTTTCTAATGCCGCCTCGATTCGTTTTTTAGGGACGGCCATGAAAGTGACTTATTCGGCTGATATTTTAGGTCGAATATTTAACAGTATGGGGGAACCGATGGACGGTGGCTCTAAGCTGGAGCATGACCCAAAAGTAGCGATTGATGGGCCTTCTGTTAATCCTGTAAAGCGTATTCTTGCTTCTAAAATGATTCGGACTAATGTGCCGATGATTGATGTTTTCAATTGCTTGGTCGAGAGTCAAAAAATCCCCATTTTCTCCGTATCGGGCGAACCTTATAATGCCTTTCTGGCACGTATTGGTATTCAGGCGGATGCAGATATTGTGGTGTTTGCAGGTTTAGGTTTGATCTTTGATGATTTTCATTATTTTCAAGCGCAGTTTGAAGATGCGGGTGTTTTTGCGCGTACGGTTATGTTCTGTAATCTCGCCTCAGATCCGATTGTTGAACGATTATTAGTGTTAGATATGGCTTTAGCGGTTGCTGAACGTTTTGCCGTTGAAGAAGGTAAGCGCGTTTTAGTTTTAGCGACCGATATGACCGCTTATGCGGATGCGATGAAAGAAGTCGGTATTTCTATGGAGCGCGTTCCTGCCAACCGTGGTTATATGGGCGATTTGTACTCGCAATTGGCGCGTCGTTATGAAAAAGCCTGCGATTACGATGGTGCTGGTTCGGTGACTATTTTGTCGGTAACGACCATGCCGGGTGGCGACGTAACTCATCCTGTACCAGATAATACGGGCTATATTACCGAAGGCCAGTTTTATTTACATGACCATATGCTTGATCCTTTTGGCTCTTTATCCCGTTTAAAACAGCATGTAATTGGCAGTAGCACCCGAGAGGATCATTCGCAAATTATGAATACTATGATTCGTTTTTATTCGGGCGCGGTAGAAGCGGAACAAAAACAAGCGATGGCGTTTGATTTGTCCGTATTCGATGAAAAACAAATCAAATTCGGTGGGCTATTTAGAGAACGATTTATGCGTCTCGATGTGTCTATTCCTCTGGAAGAGGCTTTGGATTTATGTTGGCAAACCTTGGCTGAGTGCTTTGATGAAAGTGAATTATTAATGAAGCAAGTCTTAGTCGATAAATACTTTCCTACAATAAAGAATTCTAATGGCTAGGTTAGCGTACAGTAAGGCATCTTTAAGTAAAATAGGCGCAAAATTAAAGCGTTATAAGAAGTTTTTGCCGTCTTTAGATTTAAAGCGCCAGCAATTAGCAGCTGAACGTAAAAAGGCTCAGTTACGGCTAAAGCAAACAGAGTTAGACATAGAGCAGTGTTATAAACAAACAGCCGCTATGCTTCCCATGTTAGCTGATAAAACCATTCACCTAACAGACTTGGTCAAGTTGGAGCACGTTGAAATAGGTGAAGAGAATGTGGTGGGTGTGCATGTGCCGGTATTGGAAAAAATGACCGTAGATGTACGGCCATATTCACTCTTTACTGAACCCCATTGGGTTGATCAATTAGTTGTTCAGTTGAAACTTATGATGGAGTTAAAAATACGCCAGAAAATTGATACTCAACGTGTTGAAATTTTAGGGCTAGCGCTTAAAAAAGTGACTCAGCGGGTAAATTTATTCGATAAAGTATTGATCCCAGAAGCACAACAGGATATTCGTAAAATCCGTATTTATTTATCTGATATGGATACCGCTGGCGTAGTGCGTGCTAAAAGTACTAAGCAAAAACGTCTTAGAGAGGTAGGTTAATGGCTATTGTATCGCTTAAAAAGGTAACTCTCTGTGGGCTAATTGCTGATAAAACACTGGTTTTAGATAAACTACAAAGTTTAGGGGGAACGCACCTTATTCCCTTAGCGGGAAAGGTAAGTAAGTCTGATAATGTGCCATCGCATAATATTGAAGGTGCGCTAACGGCTTTAAAGTATTTACAGCAATGCCCTAAAAAACGCCACCAAGTCACTCAAACTGAAGGTTTTGAATTTGAAGCCGTTGTTCAGGATGTTGTGCACCTGAAGAATCATCTGCTTGATTTATTAGATCAACGCGAATTTTTACAGCAACGTATTAAAGAAGTTGCTTTATGGGGGAATTTCTCCCTTGCTGATGATGGGCAATTGCAGGGCTACAAACTTTGGTTTTATATCGTACCGAAACGTTTAATGAAAATTGTGCGTCAGTCGGATCAAGTTTGGCAAATTGTTAACCAAACGAATACTGATGCGTATGTGGTTGTTATTGCTAAAGCTGAACCAGCAAGTAAAGCGATGCCTGTACCTAGAACGCATACTGGTAGCTTATCTCTGTCTCAATTGCGTGAGGAATTAGATGATACTGAACTAGCGATTGAAGATGCTTATGCTAAACGTGAATATTTAACGCGTTGGATGTCGTTAATTATGTTGAATTTGGCTGCTTATGAAAATCAGTCAGATTTAGATAACGCGCATTTGTTAACGCGTGATGAGCCAGATGTTTTTGTTGTCCAGTCTTGGATTGCTGTAGAAGATATAGCGCGAGTTGAAAATTTTTCTCAGCATCATCGTTTAGCAATGTTAATTGAAGAGCCTGACGGCGTAGAACAGCCACCGACCTTGTTAAAAAATACCACGACCTTTGCCGGCGGTGAAGAGGTGGTTAAATTTTATCAAACGCCGAACTATTATAGTTGGGACCCTTCGATTGTCGTGTTCTTTTCCTTTGCTTTATTTTTTGCCATGATTCTATCTGATGCAGGTTATGCGGCATTATTTATGGGGATTCTAGCGCTGAAATGGCAGCGTATGGGGCGCACGACTCAGGGTATTCGATTTAGAATGTTACTGCTAATTACTTTAACATCTTCTGCCGTATGGGGAGTCATGGTGGGTAGTTATTTTGGATTTTCGCCTGCTCCTGAGCAATTGGCAGAGAAGTTACATGTCCTAGATATAAATGATTTTGACGTCATGATGCGTATTTCTATTTTCGTCGGTGTGGTGCATATTGCTTTAGCAAACTTAGTGCAAGCCTATCAACTTAGACATAAAACAACGCGCTTTGCAGCCTTAGGTTGGGCTTTATTTGTGGTCGGTGGTTTTGTCTTTTGGTTAGCACAAAGCAGTGAACAGGCTATTTTAGAACAAACAGCTTATGGGCTTTTAGGGACAGCAGCATTTTGTTTATTATTATTTAGTGGTGAACGTAAAATTCAGAAACCATTGGATTTAGTTTTACGCTTATTTGACGGGCTTAAAAGTTTAACCAGTATTACCAAAATATTTGGTGATGTTTTAAGTTATATGCGTTTATTTGCGCTTGGTTTAGCAAGTGCATCTTTAGCCATTACCTTTAATCAACTCGCAGAGCAGGTTTATCATGCGATGCCTGGAATGGGCTTATTGTTTAGTATTCTTATTTTGCTTATTGGCCATACGCTGAATATTATGTTGGGCATTATGAGTGGTGTGGTGCATGGTTTACGTTTAAACTTTATTGAATTTTATAATTGGAGTGTCTCTGATGAGGGCTATCCGTTTAAAGCATTTTCTAAAAAAGAGGGTTATTAATGAGTGATTTTACTGTTGTTTTAGGTTGGATAGGCTTATATGCACCGATGGCTTTAGGTGCGATAGGGAGTATTATTGGTTGTGCGACAGCGGGTCAAGCGGCTATTGGCGCGATGTTAGATACTGATAGCGGTTATGGTCGTTATGTAGGGGTATCAGCGATGCCTTCGTCGCAGGTTATTTACGGTATTGTGGTTATGTTTACCTTAAATAGACCGGTCACAGCAGAAGTAGCACCGGGCTTATTTGCTATTGGTGTGCTAGCAGGGTTGGCTTTAATGATGAGTGCTATTTACCAAGGTCAATGTTGTGCCTCTGCAATTCATGCAACTAAAGCTAAACCGGAAATTTTTGGTTTATCGATTGCTCCAGCGGCGATTGTTGAAGGTTTTGCAGTTTTTGCCTTTATCTTTGCTTTAGTCATTAGCGCCAATATTCCTCAGGCTGTAGCATAAGGATAATCAGGTATGAGTGAACAAAATACAGAAGTCACCTCATCGGGTGTAGAAAGTTTAATCCAACGTTTACGTGACCAAGGTGTTTCTGCGGGACAAGAGCGAGCAGAAAGCATTGTTTTGGATGCACAGAAACGTGCAGAATGGATTATTGAAGAGGCTGAATTAGAAGCGCAGCAATTACTAGATAAGGCTAAAAATCAAAGTGATGCTTTACGCACGTCGGGCGAAGATGCTTTAAAGCTTGCCACTAGAGATGCCTTATTGAAATTGCGCGATACTTTGTTAGGTAGCTTTAGTAAAGAGGTAAAGCGTGTTGTTGGGCAAAAAATGGAACAAGATGCTTTCTTAGAGCGCTTGATCTTGCAATTAGCCGGTAAAGTACGCGAGCAACTGGATTTAGAGAGCAAAGAGAATGTCAGTATCTTCTTGCCTAATAATGCGGTCGGTGTCGATGAGTTAAAGAATAACCCTGAAGAAATGAATGTGGGTACTTTAACGCATTATACAGCATCTATTGCTGCTGATATGTTACGCGAAGGTGTGTCGATACAGGTTTCTGGGGATGTCAGCAAAGGCTTGTCAGTGCGTTTAGAGGATGATGATATGGTCGTTGATTTTACCGAAGAAACTATTTCCGCCTTATTGCTTGAGCATTTGCAGCCTAGATTTAGAACACTCTTACAAGGTATTGTGAAGTGAAACAAAAAACGGCTTATACGATGTTAATGGCGAGTTTGCCACCGCATCCTATGTCTTTGTGGGATTTTAAACATAAGCCAGTGACGCGTTTGCGCTTGGAGCGCCAGTTAAAATTATTAACTGAGCAGGATAGTCAGCAATTAGCCGCCATAGAAAGTATTTTACACTGGGCAAAAATGCAAGAAGCTAATAGTGATGCCGAGATTGCTATTGAAGCAGATCGTGTTATCAAATCTATTGATAACCCCTTATTGCAAGAAGCTATTATCTGGCGCTTAGAGTTGCGTATTATTGTCACGGCAATTAGACGGCGCAAATTAAATCGCCCGCCACCAGATAAACATGAGCATTGGGGTTATGGTCAAGTTCTGCCTTTGATTCGCAGTAACTGGCAGTTAGATGATTTTGGTTTAAGTCATCGCTTTCCTTGGGTAGCTAAAGCACAAGATTTGTTTGTCAAAGATGAAAGTGTAGAGCTGGAAAAGTTATTGTTAAATTTGAGCTGGCAGCATTATGAACAGATAGGCCAAGCTCATTATTTTGATTTTGAGGCGGTTGTACTTTATGTATTGCGCTGGGATATAGTCAACAGATGGACCCAATGTGATGAGCAAGCGGCAATGCTTCAATTTGAAGCATTAGTAAATCGCGGCTTAGGCGATTTTTTACAAACAGCCTAATTGATTAGAGGTTTTGAGAGTTAAATGAATAACACAACTAACGCAAGTGCAAGGGTTGTCTCTGTCCAAGATAGTTTGGTATCGATAGAAACATTACCTGGAAGTAAACAGCCTTTAACTAAAAATGAAGTCGTGTATATTTTACCGACACGCAGTGACGCAAAACACCAAGAGCGATTAAAAGCAGAGATTTTGCGTATTAATGGTTCAGTGGCTGATGCGCAGGTTTATGAAAGTACGGCTGGCGTTGCTGTCGGTGATTTAGTTGAGCAAAGCGCAGAAATGCTTTCTGTAGAGCTAGGGCCGGGGTTATTAGGTCAAGTTTATGATGGTTTACAAAATCCACTGGATAAGCTTGCGAGTGAGTTTGGTTATTTCTTACCTAGAGGTGTCGATTTTCCCGCTCTGGACAATAATACCAAATGGGCTTTTACGCCGATCGTGCAAACGGGCTCTGTATTACGTGCTAGCTCCGTGATTGGTACGGTGCCAGAAAGAGGTTATACGCACAAAATAATGGTACCTTTTGATATTCAAGACGAAGTCGTTGTTACTTGGATTCAGGAAGGTAGCGTTACGGTTGATGAGCCCGTAGCGAAAATCAAACTGGCATCAGGTAAAGAAAGAACACTTACGTTAAAGCAGCGTTGGCCAGTACGTAAGGCACTGCCTATAAACCTATTAAAACAGAATATTGCCGAGCGTAAATATCCGCATGAGCCGTTAGTGACGCATTTACGCCTTATTGATAGCTTTTTTCCTATTGCTAAAGGTGGCATGGGGTGTATTCCGGGGCCTTTTGGCGCAGGAAAAACTGTATTACAGAATTTAATTTCGCGTAATTCGGATGTCGATATCGTGATTGTGGTTGCTTGTGGTGAGCGTGCCGGAGAAGTGGTAGAAACGATCACCGAATTTCCTAAGCTTAAAGATTCTAAAGGCGACACCTTAATGGATCGCACGGTGATTATTTGTAATACCTCATCTATGCCTGTTGCAGCACGTGAAGCCTCAATCTATACCGGAATTACCTTGGGCGAGTACTATCGCCAAATGGGTCTAAATGTTTTGATTATTGCCGATTCAACTTCACGTTGGGCGCAGGCGATGCGTGAAACATCAGGGCGATTGGAAGAAATTCCAGGTGAAGAAGCCTTTCCAGCGTATTTAGATTCCGCGATTAAAGGGATTTATGAGCGTGCAGGTGTTATTCAAACCGCTGATCAAAGTGAAGGGACTTTGACTATGATTGGTACAGTATCACCTGCGGGCGGAAACTTTGA
>JAUVAA010000091.1 GCA_030591965.1 bacterium | reverse complement strand
AGTACCAGACCATAAGTTTTTTAACATTTTGTAGGATGGGTAGATTGGAGTGCCTGCTTTTTAGGCGCGCAATGAAACCCATCAACTACACGTAGAATGATGGGTTTCGCAAGAAGACGCTCTACCCATCCTACGCGAGTCTTTAAAGAAAAGTGTCAAGAAATTTTTGCACGAGTACTTATTCACCAGCATTTCTAAGCGCTACCCAATCAAGCTGAGTACAAACTTTAGTTAGTAATGAAACCCATCAATCTCACACAGAATGATGGGTTTCGCAAAAAAATGCTCTACCCATCCTACGCGAAACTAAAAATAAAAGTGTTAAGATAATTTAAACGAGTACCTATTGTCTCGTACAAGCGAATCCTCATACCCATTAGATATTATCTCTACTATGCCTAATAAAGTTTTATATTACCGACTTATTCCTGTTGTTTTCACCTTAATTGCCTTAGCCATTTGGCTACAGCCTGCATTTTTTCAGCGTGCTGCAGGTATTAATTTGCCTGTTGGTGTATTACCCAAATTAAGTAAACCATTAGTTGTTTCTAAACCTTGCCTAGATGAGCACCCCGAATGGCGTGCTGCACAGACAATTGATGGGGTTGCCATGGCAGAATCTTTATTATGCGAACCAGATAACCCCTACAATGTCGCTGCTGCGGTTAAAGGTATGAACAATATCTCCATGCGCACTCTAATGAGCACGCATATTGCTGAAGATGCACTGACTAAATCCGATGATTTAGATGGCGATGGTGATCCTGATATTATCCGCATTAAATTAGAAGTATTAGAACTCAATGGCGCAACCCCAGATAGCCCCAATGTCTTTCCAACTTATGATATAGCACCCGGCATTCAACCAGGCATATGGGCTTTTTCACCAAAATTACGTGGTATGAGTGTGAAAAATTTCCGCTCAAATAAAGCCAATGCCATTTTACGTGCCCCCTCACCTGTTATCCGAATTGAACAAGGCGATAAAGTTTATATTACTTTAGAAAATACGCATTATTTCCCGCACACCCTACATTTTCATGGTGTTGACCACAGCTTTCAAACGGTAAGTGGCGGCGACAATGATGGCGTACCAATAACCGGTGAAAAGCCTGTGATGCCCGGAGCAACACGTACTTATGAGTTACAACCGCGTCATGCAGGTACTATGCTTTATCATTGCCATGTGCAAACCGATAAACATTTACTGATGGGCTTAAACGGTATGTTTGTAGTCGAAGAAAACCGCCCCAATAACTGGGTACAAACCTTTAATATTGGTGCTGGACATGTACGTTATTCCTCGGCCGCAATTAAAGAAAAATACGACCGCGAATATGATTTACATTATCAGTCAATAGATAAAAATCTCGCTAAAACCATTCAAGAATCCAACGATATACGCGAAATTTCCAAGCAAATGCACCGCGTTTATAATATGAGCGAATCCAATGAAAATTACTTTATGCTCAATGGTCACTCCTTCCCTTACACTTTACGCGATGCCTTAATTATCGCCAAGCCCGATGAAAATATTAAGCTACGGGTTGCCAATACTCAACATAGCAACATTGCCATCCATATACACGGCCATAAAGCGACCATTACCGACTACGATGGCGTCGCGGTAAATCCAGTCGCGCAAATTACCCGCGATGTATATGATTTATCTGCAGCACAACGTCTTGATCTGAATTTACAAACGACTAATGATGGCTTGCACAGCTATGGCGAAGGCGTATGGCTATTTCATGATCATGTCGAGACCGGTGTTGCCAATGACGGCATAAGTCCCGGTGGAAATATCGCACTGATGGTTTACGAGAGTATGTTAAATCCTAATGGCATGCCTATGGTACGCGAAGACGCATTAGATGATGTACTGACCAATAGTTTTCAGAATAAAGAAAAACCGCTATGGAATAAAAAAGAGCCTAGCCTATTAGCGCCTGATTATGTCCATCTTATTTTATGGGGTTTATTAATCGGTTTAATTATTGGTTTGCTAACCTTTATCATTCGCGGTCTAAATAAGGCGATTTAATATGAAATACCTATTACTATTACTTTCCTTACTCAGCTCCACAGCTACTTTTTCAGCCATGAATCATGGTGGTATGATCATGGACGAAACAGGTATGATTATGAATCATAACCCTGATAAATTACCGAAAGACTGCAAAGAAATATCAAAAGATGTCGATATTACTATTCGCGGTGGACATAAATTTGCCAAAGACTTTAATGGCAAAATGTTCACCTATGATAAACGCGACTGGCAAGTACCCGGTTGCGCCCGGGTCAATGTAACCTTCATTAATGAAGATGATATCCGCCACCAATTTATGCTACATGGCCTACCTGGCTATATGTACCCCAAGGGCATGTTCACTATTGAGGTTTATGGTAAAGGGCAAAAAACTGGCTCGTTTATAGTTCCCTCTCGTGACTATACTTATTATATTCATTGCGAAGTCTCAACCCACACCGAAAAAGGCATGAAAGCACAGTTAAAAGTAGGGAAAGGTAGTGGCGACTTAGATAGTATTTTAGGTCTAACTGCACCGCTAACACCTGATTATTATCCCGTTAATAATGACCGCTTTACTTGGCTTTCTTTAGCTTTTAGCATTCTGATTGGTGCATTGTTGATCAGATGGCTAAGCACTTTGTTAGTAAGCAAAATAAAAAAATCATCGAAATCAACGTAGGGCGGACTTGAGTCCGCAAGCTCAGATAAACGATAGACTTTCGGAATCAAGTCCGCCCTACTTACCCACTCAAACCGATATTTCCCCAGCAGACCGCTTAGTTGTAGTAAAATCTCCAGCATATTATTAAAGAGGTTTAAAGCATGATTGGAAAAATTAAAAGTTACGATACAGACACACAAACAGGTGTCATTAAATGCGATGAGATATATTACGGTTTTCATATTGATGACTGGAGCGAAACCGAAGAGCCACGCATTGATTCTGACGTACTTTTTGAAGGCGAAGGCGATACTGCCAGCCTGGTCACTCTAATCGGTAGTTATTTACAACATAAAGATGCTGTTAAATCACGTAAACTAGCTATTTTCTTAGCCATGTTTCCTTTGACTGGGCTCTTTGGTGGCCATCGCTGGTATTTAGGCTTTTATAAAATTGCCATGATCCAAATGACTGTGACAGCTTTTACTTTAGGTAGCGGCTATCTATGGCCTTTTGTCGAAGGGATTTTATTAATCTCGGGCAAAATAGATAAAGACCAAGAAGGCCGCCCTTTAAAGTAAGTTTATCAGCGTGCCACGGGCTTTTGCCCGTGCGCCAATCACCTAGACTCCCAGCTTTCATGCTTGCCTCATTTACACTTGCCGTACAATTTTTAACGCGTTTCCCACTCAATATAAGGATTGAATTCTCCGACCAACGCCTAGGTCAATCGGTGCTTTTTTATCCGCTTATCGGTTTATTAATCGGCAGCCTACTCGCCTTACTTGCTTATTTTTTACCCCCTCATGCGATAACACTGAATGCTGCGCTGATTTTAGGTCTGTGGGCATTGATAACCGGCGGCTTACATTTGGATGGATTAGCTGATTGCAGTGATGCTTGGGTCGGTGGCCTAGGTGATAAAACGCGTAGTTTAGCGATAATGAAAGATCCCGCTGCTGGGCCTATTGCGGTGATTGTTTTAGTTTTGCTGTTACTTTTAAAGTGGAGCGCTTTACAGCAACTAATTAGCTCAGAGCATGCACTACTGCCACTTTTAATCGCGCCATTCTTAGCACGTTTAAGTATTTTAATATTAATGCTCAGTACTCCCTATATCAGAGAAAATGGTTTAGGTAGCACCATGCAACAGCATTTACCTAAACAAGCTGCACAACTTATCATCCTTATTGCACTAGCAGCTTGTGCTTGGTTTTTCTCGGTTTATATTGTTCTTAGCATCTTGTTTATTATCGGCTGGATACGCCACTTAGCTTTGCAACGCATACAAGGAATGACTGGCGATGTTTATGGTGCCAGTGTAGAAATCATCGAAGTTGCTGTTTTAGTTAATTGGGTATTAGTCTATGGATAAACATAAATTTTCTGAAGCAGAAATTGCGGGCGTTTATCGTGCGATAGCCGAACGCCGAGATATGCGTCACTTTATTGATCAGCCGATTCCCGCTGAAACTTTAGCTAAATTACTCCAAGCAGCACATCAAGCCGGCAGCGTCGGTTTAATGCAACCGTGGCGTTTTATTCGCATCACCTCTAACACATTACGTCAGTCGATTTATCAATTAGTCGAAGTAGAGCGACAATTAACAGCTCAGGCCTTAGGCGAGCGCGAAGATGAATTTATGAAACTTAAAGTGGAAGGCGTTTTAGAGTGCGCCGAACTATTAGTCGTCGCTTTGCCGGATAATCGTGAACAACATATTTTTGGTCGCCGCACTTTACCCGAAATGGATCTTGCTTCCGCCTCATGCGCTATACAAAATATTTGGCTCGCAGCACGCGCAGAAGGGTTAGGTATGGGCTGGGTCTCCTTATTTGATCCGGATAAATTATCTACTCTGCTAAAGATGCCTACAGGTAGTCAACCGATAGCGATATTGTGCTTAGGCCATGTAGAAGAGTTTTACGCTAAACCCATGCTAGAAATAGAAAACTGGGCAGAAGGACGCGCTTTAGAAGAGTTTGTTAGTGAGAATAGCTGGGGAAGTTAGTAGGACGGACTTTAGTCCGCCCTACATTATGCTATTTGGCTTAACGACGTAAGAATAAATGCACAAATGTACACTTTAATGTCATATCATTACCATCCAAAACGATGACTTTACAACTTTCCATTTTTGAACGACCCACGGTTTTTTGCTTCTTAATTACACCATCTTCAACTGCATATTTTAAATCAATCACTAGCGTCTTAGTTCTACCAAAGCGATCTTCTGATTCAGTATGTAAAATACCATCTTTTCTAAAATCCCATTTAGAAAATAGCTGTACTTTCTCTTTCTCTAACCCTATCGCCTCAGCATACAAATTCCATTTACCTAAAATTTTAGAATCATTTTCTAATTTAACTTCAGCATTTGCAGCAACTGAAAATAAAAGTACCGCACCTGCTAATAAGCCCTGTTTCAATTTCATTGTGAACTCCTCTTTATAATTATTATTTGATACAACTGGTTTTGATTGTAACACGCAAAATGTATTATTAGCCTGCAAATACAAGCTTATATTTCATAAGGTTATACTGCCTCTCTATGCCTTAGCAACAGCAGCTTAAACTCACCTGGATCTTTATCTTGAGTTATCTCTCCTGCCCTTGGATTAACTCGATTCTCCAAACGGGACAACCAAAAACGTAAACTGGCACGCCTTAAAAATACAGGTAACATCTGTTCTTCTACCACCGAAAAACGACGTACTGATTGATAGGCTTGCAAAAAAGCTTGTTGTTTTTCTTGCTCAAAAACGCCCTGTTCATTAATACACCAATCATTCAAAGCAACAGCAACATCCAAAATAAAACAATCACAGCAGGCCGCATACAAATCCAATAGCCCAGTCACGGTATCGCCCAAAAATAAGACATTATCTTTAAATAAATCAGCATGAATAATGCCTTGGGCTAAATGACCTGTCTCTTGATTAAATTGGTAAGCTAACTCATCTTCCAACAAAACTAAATCTTGGGCCGATAAATACTGTGCGTGTTGTTGCGCACTTTCCTGTAAATCAATAAGAGATCGATGGTTTTTCTTAGTAAACGATATTGCAGGACTACTGAGGTGTAAATGCGCCAAAGCTTCTGCAATCGATTGACATTGTTTAAGCGTAGCAATAGCAACCGACTTGCCCGGCAAACACTTAAACAAAGCGGCAGGTTTACTAGATAAAGCTCTCAAAGTTTGTTGCTTAGAATCGACTAGCGGACAAGGGTAATAATCTGCAGTCTCGCTTAACTGTTGCATTAAGCACAAATACTCACTGACTTCATGCGCCTTAAAGTGCTCATACACTGTTAAGACAAAGTCGCCTTGTGCTGTCTTTAATAAATAATTGGTATTTTCTATCCCTGCACTAATACCCGAAAAC
Organism: bacterium; assembly: GCA_030591965.1. Lineage (GTDB taxonomy): Bacteria > Pseudomonadota > Gammaproteobacteria > Methylococcales > Methylomonadaceae > Methyloprofundus. The sequence continues at coordinate 6,135 of JAUVAA010000091.1, read as the reverse complement.
TGCTTAAGTGAAGTAATCCCATAAGAACCAATAAACTGCTCAATTTGAGCCTGACTAAGTGAAGTATAAACTGACAATGCTTACCAACTAAAAATAGTCCATTGGTTAATTTTCAATTTATCATCTAAATCGCTGGCTGTTACTTCTTCCATTTCCCCATCCCCATCAGGATCAATAAAGTAATAAGCAGGACCCACATCAGGGATAATTTTTATTTTATAAATTTTGCCATTAACACTGTACTCATGAATCGTTTTCTTACCTTTTCGAGTAATGGTAATATCCGCGTCCATTGGCTCACCATCTTCTACAGGCATTGGCATTTCTGGTACTTCAATCATTTCTGGTGCTTCAGATATTTCCGACGCAACAACGGGGTCTAGTTCAGCCAAAACTGAACTAGAAAAAAAGACTAAACACAACAAAAAGGAACGATACATAACTTACTCGTCTTATATAAATTTTACGGAATTTTTAACTATTATACGCTGACCCAGCTCCTTTGCCGATATAATTACTCTCTATTCATAGGCAAAAATAAGGTATAGTTTAGTCATAAAAACAATAATATTTATGAGTAAGTATTGAGATGAATAACAGTAACCCCATACACAGAATCCTTATCGTCGGCGGTGGCGCAGCTGGCTTAGAATTAGCCACTAGCTTAGGCAAAAAACTAGGCAAACCAGGCATAGCTGAAATTGTTTTACTCGATGCCTCACACACTCATATTTGGAAACCCTTATTACATGAAGTCGCCGCAGGCACTTTAGGTGCTTCTGAGGAAGTTGAATATTTAGCGCAAGCGCATCGCAATTACTTCCGTTTCCGCCTAGGAAAAATGCAAGGACTTAATCGGGAGGCCAAAGAAATCTATGTCAGCCCAACTTATAATGATACAGGCGAAGAACTGATTCCACAGCGCACTTTCTCCTATAACACCTTAGTCATGTCCGTCGGTAGCGTGAGCAATACCTTTAATATAGACGGTGTTGATCAACACTGCATGTTTATCGACACCATTACTGAAGCGTTTAAATTCCAAAAAAGCTTAGTTGAAGCCTATATAAAAACGCACGCTATCCAAAAACGTGAAACTGATGAAAGGCTCTCCATTGCTATCGTTGGTGCAGGAGCCACCGGGGTGGAGTTATCCGCGCAACTGCATGAAGTCACCAATATGTTGGCCATCTACGGACTTGAAGGCACTGACGAAGTTGACATCACTATTATTGAAGCTGCCACACAATTACTACCCGCCCTCCCCACACGCCTTGCTATCGCAACACAACAGCAACTAACTAAATTAGGCATAGACTTGAAGCTAGGTCGTCGTGTGGTAAAAGTAACAGATAAATCGGTTGAAACACATGATGGCGAAATCATTCGTGCTGATTTAAAAGTGTGGGCAGCAGGTATCAAGGCACCTGACTGGTTTCAAAATTTGGATGACTTAGAAGTTAATCGCATCAACCAATTAGTCGTAAGCCAAACACTGCAAACCAATGATGAAAATATTTTTGCTATGGGCGATTGCGCTGCCTGTCCTTGGCCTGGTCATACCGAAAATGTACCGCCACGTGCTCAAGCAGCTCACCAACAAGCTTCAACACTATATAAAACACTGGTTAATCGCCAATATAATAAACCAGCTGTAGATTATATTTATCAAGATTACGGCTCATTAGTTTCCTTAGGCAAATACTCCACTGTCGGTAATTTGATGGGCAACTTAATGGGCACTGTCAGCATCGGTGGTTTTATTGCACGTATCGTGTATTTATCTCTGTACAAAATGCATCAGGTTGCTTTGCACGGTTACTTTAAAACCACCATGCTAACGCTATCTAATTTGTTTAGACGCTCGATTTATTCACGTATTAAGCTACATTAAACGATAAAATAAGAGTAATTTTGGGAAGGAATTTTAGCCGTGACTTGTATAAAATCGCAGCTAAAAGCTCTTCCCACAAATACCCTCATAATCAATAACAGTAAAAACAGCATAACACCGTGGTGACTGGAAACCAGCCGCCCGGCGTTACTAACTTAACTTAAACAAAAGAGCAGCCCTATATGGATATAGTCAACCTAAAAAACAAATCTTTAAGCCGTAGACGTGCGCTCCGTATATATCAGCCAGTTGACCTGTTTTACCAGAAGATAAGCAGTGGGGCAGAAAATGGAACTAATTTTGACCTGACAGAAGCACCTGAATTTTTACCAGCCACTGAAAATGCTGCCCATATAAAACCTATATCATTACCAGAATCAAAAACCCATGAAAATGATGCGTTAAATGTTAATATCAGTGCCAGCGGCATTTCTTTTACCTGTAAAGAAGAATTAAAAACTGACGACTGTTTAATACTCAGAATACGGCTTTTATCTAGCACAACGGTCATCACAGTAAACTGTAAGGTTGTCTATTGCAAGCCTAGCAACCCCTTCGAGAAAGACCGCTACCCTTATTTAGTAGGCGTTTGTTTTGTAAATATCAAAGAAGAAGACACTGAATTACTGCATAAATACGTCAACAAAAAGCGCAAACAACAATTGATGCTAAATGGTTTATTAGCCGCGTTTCTTGTTACAGTGATAGGGTTTCCTGATGTAATTTTTGATTTTCTTATGGGTCTATTTGACCTTTTTATTGAAAATTTTATAGAAGCAATGCATTTGCTGTTTGAACTTATTGAGTACAACCTAGATCATCTGGTTGAATTTCTTTTCCATACCAATCTACATGATACGCAAACCATTGTTTTTTATATTATCATCGGCTTGGGTTTATTGGGGTTGTATGCCTTTATGCGCACGATACCGCCGTTTTTTATAAAACAGTGGCGCAACTACCGTGTGTTTATACATCGTAAAAAATCGAGTTTTTTGTATTGCTGGCGAGAAAAACCTTTACTGTATAAAATCAGCGTGATCAGTGCAGCGATTATTGCTAGCACTTGTTATGTTATGTTCTTTATTTGATGTGCGCCTAGCTTCATTTCTGTGCATGGTACGTGCGTCCTTGCTTCAATGTCCAGCATCCCATGCTTTACAACCCCGGCTACAAACTTAAGACGGGACAAAGCATAATGAGCAAGAGAATCTATGATTCCCCCTCACCCAACCCTCTCCTTGCTGGGAAGGGTTGGGGCACTGCCATTAAGTTAAGAAGAGACCATAGGATGTGCTGACGATAGGAAGCGCATCAATCGCGAAAGATGCGCTTCGTTCCTCAGCACATCCTATACAGATTGCTTAACTTAATGGCAGTGGAGGGTTGGGTGGGGAGACATAACTTTTTCTCAGCATTTTTATACCGACAAAATAGTCTGTCCCGTTTTAAGTGCGTAGCCACAACCCCGAAGCAACTCTATGATACTTGTCATGCGCGTCATAGAGTGGGGGACTTCCAAAAGGGGTACTTTGTCGTCCTACTTACGTAAAATCATTTCGAGGCTAAATCACTTCAACTTACGCTTACGGCCTGCTGGCTTGCGCCCATCGTGCTTAACATTTGGAGTTACCTCCGCCTGAGCTTGAAACTATCTAACGCCCCATGCGGCTATGGTATGAATTAGTAATACGCTGAATCATGGTCGGGTCGCGTGTAGTGGCACCCGACGTATTAAACTGAACACGCACGCTGTTATCTGCTTGAGTACGTATGCTCGCTACTACTTCTATCCCATTAAGGTTTCCTTGTATCACACCTGCTCCGCGCTCTTGAACAGTAATGCGTACCCCTTGATCAGAAAGTGCTCCAATCGCTGCTGACCAAGATTGATCGAATTTACTAGCACTAACCTTTGTAGGGTAAACCACTGGAGCAGGTGGATAGTAATAACACCCAGAAAAAAGTATTGTCGTTAAAAAAATAATCAAAGTTTTCATAATGCTGTTTTCTCGTTTAAAAGGTGTATTTGTTTCTGCTGCATGAGACATTGTTACAACTATTAATGAGCCCTAATGCATGGTTATCTTAGCATTTGAATTTATTCAGAGTAACTACTAGGTCCGACTTTCGTAGCATTTCCCAACATATTACTTGCCATTTACGTACTCACGCTTATTTCACCACTAATTTATCTCTATAAATCGTCGCACTAATCACTGCAAGCGGTGGCATCACAATATTCAACACAGGAATAGTCAAAACCAACAAAACTATGCCACCAAAACTCAATGCACCGATACGCACGGTTTTTAATGCCTCGCGTTGCTCTTTAAATAATAAGCCCTGATTCTCCAACGGATAAGCAAAATATTCCATGCTCATCCCCCATGCGCCAAACAAACCCCACAATACCGGCGCAATCAAGTTCAATCCGGGAATCACGGAAATAATAGCAATAGGAATAGCACGGCTTAATAGATAAGCGATACGTTTTAATTCGGAAAATAACACCTTGGATAGCGCTTGCTCCTCAATTAGCACCGTATCACCGCGTATAATTTGCTGTGTTTTCGCTGATAATCCGCCGTAAAAAGGCGAGGCAATTAAATTCGCCAGTAAGGTAAAAGTAAAAAACCCTGCAACAAAAAAGCTGATAAAAAACACCGGATAAATAAGCCAACTTAACCATTGCAACCAGCCCGGTATAAATTGCGCAACTAACACGCCGACATAGTGACAACCCAAATACAACATAGTCGAATACAGCAGTAAATTAATCAGCATTGGAATTAAAATAAACTTTCTTAATTCCCTACGCATCAGCATAGACAGGCCTTGCAATAAACTTTGCACGGCTAATATAGGATTTAAACCTGCTTTTTTATCAAATTCACTATTCATTATTTAGTTCTCCAACACCCTTCTCAGCAGGGTTAAATACTGCACCACGCTCAGTCACAATAACACTTACTAATTCCGCAGGCGTCACATCAAATACGGGGTTCCAAGCGTCAATTAAGCTATCAGCTTGGTCATAACATTGCGGTAAAAATTCATTAGCAGCACGTTGCTCTATTTCAATATCATCACCTGATTGCATGGCAAAATCTATGGTTGAAGTCGGTGCTACAACCATTAATTTAACACCATGATATTTAGCCAAAACTGCCAAAGAATACGTGCCGATTTTATTGGCCACATCGCCATTCGCAGCAATGCGATCCGCACCGACAATAATCCAATCCACCTGCCCGCTTTTCATTAACATAGCCGCCGCAGAATCTGCAATTAAAGTCGAAGGGATATTGTCTTCTGCCAATTCCCATACCGTTAATCGCGCGCCTTGCAACCAAGGCCGTGTTTCATCAGCATAAATACGTCGTGCTTGCCGCTGATAAGCGCTACGAATTACACCTAATGCTGTACCATATCCGCCCGTCGCTAATGCTCCGGCATTACAATGGGTTAATAAACCTTGGGCATCGGCTAAAATATCCGCGCCTAATTCACCCATTTTCTGGTTGGCAGAAATATCTTGTTGATGAATTTCTTGTGCTAATTGAATCATCACTTCAACTGGCGAACCGTCTAATTTCTCTAATTTTTCTTGCATGACGTTTAAAGCCCAAAACAAATTTACCGCCGTGGGTCGAGACGCTGCTAATAGCTTAATTTCTGCTTCAACTTGCTGCCTCCATGCACTATTATCTAGCTGATAATTCTGCTGTACAGATAAAGCCACCGCATAAGCGGCCGCAATACCAATCGCTGGCGCACCACGTACTTGCATAGTTTTTATTGCCTCAGCAACCTCAGGCGCAGTAACATACGTCTCATAATGCACGATCTCAGGTAGTTTCCGTTGATCTAATACCGATAACTTTTGATCTTGCCATACTAACGCATGGACATTGAGTTTTTGTTCCATTAGTGTCCATACTCTCTTAGCTGTTTCATTTTAATAAACCTTTTAATTATGCAAGTTGATACGCTTATTCAAGCACGCTGGATTATACCTGTAGAACCCCATGATGTAATTCTTGAAGATCATGCCTTAATCATACATGAAGGCCGTATTCTGGATATTTTACCCGCACAACAAGCCCATAAGAAATACCAGCCTAAGCAATTAGAAATTTTAGCAGATCACGCCTTAATTCCCGGCTTAATTAATGCGCATACGCATTTGGCGATGACTTTATTTCGCGGCATTTCAGCTGATTTGCATTTAATGGATT
>JAUVAA010000161.1 GCA_030591965.1 bacterium | reverse complement strand
GTATTTTGTGAGCCCTATGGTGAAGTGCTAAAAGGGATTATTAAGAAAATCGGGTACGACTATAATATTGATATTGTTGAATTAGAAATCCCCTCAGATCATTTGCATATGGTTGTGCGTGGGGAGCTAAAGATGTCTCCGAGTGATGTGATGCAAATAATAAAGAGTATTTCTGCGAGAGAATTTTTTCGACGTTATCCAGAGATCAAAAAGCGATATTTTTGGGGAGGGAAATTATGGACCCAGAGTTACTTTGTTGAAACGATAGGGAATGCTAGCGAAGATGTAATTAGGGCTTATGTTCGAGATCAGCTTAAAGAGCATGAGAAGAAGGAGGATGGACCAAGACAGCTTCATTTGTTTTAAAACTCGGCTCGCTTGCGGCCGAGTTTTTTATTTAAGCGCCTTTCTAATCATGGCTTAGGGTCTGGGCGAGCTTTTTAAGTGGCTTTGGATGATGCTGTTCTTGAGGGTGATATTAGGTTTGAAGCAGATGGGGCTAAAAAAATTCGCCTATATTTGCCGATGTTTCATTCACCATTAGGTGCGCCATGCAGTTACAGAGCTATAGAAGTAACAACCGATACGGTTCGAGCAATTGAGCATACTCTGAAGATAGGACTAAAAAAAGATTATTGGCAAGATGATTACTCAGTCGTATTTGAGCTAAGTAAATTAAAGCATCATATTTTTAAGACGTGATGAATAAAATTGTTATCAACAATAAAGAGCCTCAGAAATGAGGTTTTTTGTGCCTAAAATAAATGGCAATAACTGCCAGTTTTACAAAATGATCGACTAAAAATTATTTCAAACGACACCTCAGAGGTAAGGCTAATTTCGTAAAAACCTGAAAGCCTTTGTATATATGGCGTCCCCAGACGGACTCGAACCGCCAGCTATCCCTTAGGAGGGGACTGCATTATCCAGTTATGCAATGGGGACGGTGTTTTGAATTGGTTATTATAGCAAATAAATATTGGTGGTGATTTGAATTTTACAGATTTTAAATAAATTAGTGGGAGGGGCTTTTAGCTGCGACTGGTATAAAACCGCGGCTAAAATCCCCTCCCACAACATAAATATTTTTAAATCGTCATTTTTTTGTATTTAATACGGGTTGGGTTGTCCGCATCTGTGCCTAGGCGTTTGTGACGATCTTTTTCATAATCTTCATAGTTACCTTCAAACCAAACTACATTACTATCACCTTCAAATGCCAGCATATGTGTGGCGATTCTGTCTAAGAACCAGCGATCATGCGAAATAACCACGGCGCAACCAGGGAAGGCTAATAAGGCTTCTTCTAGGGCGCGTAAGGTTTCAACATCCAAATCGTTGGTTGGCTCATCGAGTAATAAAACATTACCGCCGCTGCGTAATAGCTTGGCTAAATGTACGCGGTTACGTTCACCACCGGATAAATCACCAATGCGCTTTTGTTGGTCGCCGCCTTTAAAGTTAAAACGACCACAATAGGAGCGTGAAGGAGTTTCGTAAGTGCCAACGGTAATTAAATCTAAGCCATCGGAAATTTCTTCCCAGACCGTTTTATTATCATTGAGGTCATCACGAGATTGATCGACATGAGATAGTTTAACCGTAGAGCCTAATCTAATCTCACCAGAATCAGCTTGTTCTACGCCTGACATCATGCGGAATAGGGTGGTTTTACCTGCACCGTTAGGGCCAATAATACCGACGATACCGCCGGGTGGTAATTTAAAGCTTAGGTCGTTAACGAGTAAGCGATCTCCAAAACCTTTGTTGACGTGTTCAACATCAATCACCATATCACCTAAACGAGGGCCAGGTGGAATAAATATTTCCTGAGTTTCGTTACGTTTTTGTGCTTCTTGTGAAGACATTTCATCAAAGCGTGCTAAACGGGCTTTGCTTTTCGCATGACGGCCTTTAGCATTAGAACGCACCCATTCTAATTCCGCTTTCATAGCTTTTTGGCGTGAGCTTTCTTGTTTTTCTTCTTGTGCTAAACGGTTTTGTTTTTGCTCTAACCAAGAAGAGTAGTTACCTTCCCAGGGAATACCTTGGCCACGATCTAGCTCTAAAATCCAGCCTGCAACATTGTCTAAGAAATATCGATCATGGGTTACAGCAACGACTGTACCTTCGTAATTATGTAAAAAACGCTCTAGCCATGCTACTGATTCTGCATCTAAATGGTTGGTAGGCTCGTCAAGTAAGAGCATATCGGGCTTTGATAGCAATAAGCGACAAAGAGCGACACGACGCTTTTCACCTCCGGATAATTTAGTGACATCCGCATCCCAAGGAGGAAGGCGTAAAGCATCCGCTGCAACTTCTAATTCGCGCTCTAATTCCCAAGCATTAGCAGCTTCAATTTTTTCTTGTAATTCAGCTTGTTCGGCTAATAAGGCGTCAAAATCAGCATCAGGTTCTGCAAATGCATCATTTACAGCATTATAGCGTTTTACAATTTGTTGTATTTCACCCAGTCCTTCTTCGACATTACCGCGCACATCTTTCGCGGGATCAAGCTGAGGTTCTTGCGCAAGATAGCCGATGTTAATACCTTTCATCGGAATTGCTTCGCCCTCAATTTCTTTATCAACACCTGCCATAATGCGTAGTAGAGTTGATTTACCAGAACCGTTAAGACCTAAAACGCCGATTTTTGCACCAGGGAAAAAAGATAAAGAAATGTCTTTTAAAATAAATTTTTTGGGTGGGACAATTTTGCCCACTCGATTCATAGAGAATATATATTGTGCCATGTTGGTTTTATGAATTCCTGTAAGAAAAGGTTGAGCTATTATAGCGTTGTTTAAGGAAGTTTTGCAGGCTGAGTAAAGACATAATCCGTGCCGCTAGCAGCTTGATGGCAGTGAAAGCAAGCTTGAGCTGATGAACTGTCTTTGCCGTGTGGTGTTAGCTCTAAACCTGTCCAGCGTGCAAACCCCCAGCCGCCAGTTGTTGCGTATTTTTTGGCGTCGCGCACCATGATTTCTGCATGAACAAAATTACCGGGTACCGTGGCTGCTTGCCATGTAGGTAAGATGTCATTTTTCCAGACCAATTTTGCCAAAATAGCGCCTTTAGGCCAGTTCGTTTTTTTAGTTTCTGCACGTGCGGCTTTGATTGCGAGGGCATTGCCTAAAATAACGCGTAGGGTGTTGTTGTCGTTGCGAATAGAGGTGCCGATAACACGCCAGTTTGTTAAGTTTTTAGGGTATTCAATGTCGTTAGCAGGCGCGATTGTTTTTTCTGCATGACTTAGTTGTGGTAGGCAGATTAAGGCGGATAAGAGCAGTAGGTGAGATGATTTTTTCATAAGAAGTCTCGCATTAGATTAGGAAAGATGGTTTAAGGTAGTTGTTTACTGGCGGCTAAAATATTAATTAGTGCACAGGCTGTCTGTGCAAAGTCGTGACCAAAAGCAACCACGCCGTCTTCGTGGCCTAACATGGTAAATATAGAGGCTTGCTTAAGTTGCTCTGATTGAAATAGTTGGCTGACAGCTTCGGCCATTTCGGGTGTGCCATAGGCTATATTAGGAGTGGTATGTGGTAGCTGCAAGGCTTGAGTTGCCTGCCATATTTCAGGGCTGTGTGCATGAATAACGCAATTAATCGTTTTACTTTGAGCATATACGCTGGCATGAGTTAGAGCTTCTGATGACGGAAGACAAGGGCCTGATGAATCTACCTGATTGTGCGCTAAGTCAACTTTTTCTATTAGACAGTAATGTTGTGCTAGTAGATTACTTATACCGCCTGTTTGCGTACCACTGATAATAAACTGCTTATCTGTAAAGCGCTGGCTGATATTACCGTAACCATAGCCCATATAACGCTTTGGGTTTTGGCCAATTAACTCTAATTTATATAGCAGGCAGCGCCAACTATTCATGGAGGACAAAGGCCAATCAGGATTTGCTGATGTTTGCCTATGGTCTAAGTGATATTTGATAACACCTTCAGTTTCTTGCATAAGCTTGTATAAATAATTGAGTGAGAATGCTGTTATAAATTAACTGGCTTAATAAAAAATCAGCTTTGAGTGCTAATTTATTGTAAAATTAGCGATTTTCTAACGGTTATGCCACATTTTTTAGATTCTAGCAAAATAAGTTACTATGCGATGTCCTTTCTGTACTGCCCAAGATACTAGAGTTATTGACTCTCGCTTAGCGAATGAGGGGGATCAAGTACGTCGTCGGCGTGAGTGTGGAGCTTGTAAAGAGCGCTTTACCACTTATGAGGTCACTGAGTTTAATTTACCTAGGGTGATTAAGCGTGATGGTGTGCGCGAACCTTTTAATGAGCATAAATTGCGTGCCGGTATTTTAAGAGCATTAGAAAAACGTCCTGTTACTAGCGACCAGATAGAAGCGGCCGTTATTCGGATTAAAAAAGAGTTAAATGCCAAAGGTGATCGTGAAGTGGCAGCATTAGAAATTGGCGAACAAGTTATGAAAGAATTAATTGCTTTGGATCATGTGGCTTTTGTGCGTTTTGCTTCTGTTTATAGGAGCTTTCAGGATGTCAGTGAATTTACCGATATGATTGCTGATTTACAAAAGAAATAATGACTAAGCGACAAGCAGAACAAGATAGCTTATTTATGGCGCGTGCGCTGTATTTGGCTAAAAAAGGCCGTTATACCACTAAGCCAAATCCGCGAGTCGGTTGTATTATCGTTAAAGATAATGCAATTATTGCTGAAGGTTGGCATGTGCGTGCGGGACAAGGGCATGCCGAAGTTGAGGCATTAAAAAATACCCAAGATGCGCAAGGTGCTACAGCGTATGTGACTTTAGAGCCTTGCAGTCATTATGGGCGTACACCGCCTTGTGCCGAGGCTTTAATTAAAGCCGGTGTGGTGCGCGTGGTTATTGCCATGCAAGACCCTAATCCTTTAGTGGCAGGTAAAGGCGTTGCTTTATTGGAGCAGGCAGGCATTAACGTGGTTTGTGGCGTATTAGAGTTGGAGGCACAAGTGCTTAATAGAGGCTTTATTACACGTATGATCACGGCTAAGCCTTATGTTATTAGTAAGATGGCGATGAGTTTGGATGGGCGTACGGCAATGGCTTCGGGTGAAAGTAAATGGATTACTGAGTCACAAGCAAGACAGGACGTACAAAAGTTACGTGCTGCAAGTTGTTGCGTGTTAACTGGTGTGGGTACAGTTTTAGCGGATGATCCGAGTATGAATGTGCGCTTAGGGGGTGTAGAAGTAGAACAGCCTTTGCGGGTGATTTTGGATTCTCATTTGCGTACACCGACTAGCGCGAAATTATTGGCTTTGGCGGGACGTACATTAATTTTAACTTGTTCTGATGAGCAAAATAAAATTGAGGCGCTGACTCTGGCGAGTGCTGAAGTTTACGCGATAAGCGCAGATAAGCATGGGCGTGTAGATTTAAATGCAGTCTTGTTGTTTTTAGCGGAGCAGCAGGTGAATGAGCTATTAGTTGAGGCGGGAAGTGTCTTAAATGGTGCTTTGATGGAGCAAAATTTAATTGATGAATGCATCGTTTATATGGCTCCCAGTATTCTCGGTTCTAGTGGGCGCGGATTGTTTGACATGCCGCATGTTACGCGTATGGCAGATAAGAAAAACTTAACACTATTAGATGTACGTAAAGTAGGTGTGGATTTAAGACTTCAATACAAGGTACAAAAATAATATGTTTACAGGCATTATTTTGGCGGTGGGTAAAATAACCCAGATTGAACAAAAAGCGGGCGATGTGCGTTTATCTATTGATACCGGCAAGTTATCTTTAGCAAATGCCGCCTTAGGTGACAGTATTGCAGTTAATGGTGTGTGTTTAACAGCGGTTGAATTAAGTGCGCATGGTTTTGTTGCTGATGTGTCTAATGAAACTTTATCACGTACTAACTTAAAGTTGGCTGCGAGTGGTACGCCGGTTAATTTAGAGTTAGCATTAACCCCGCAAACGCGCTTAGGCGGGCATATCGTTAGTGGTCATGTTGATGGTTTGGCCGTGTTATTAGAAAAAAAACCGGATGGCCGTTCTATTCGTTTTAAATTCAAAGTACCGAATGAATTGGCAAAATATATTGCTGAGAAGGGTTCTATTTGTATTAATGGCATTAGTTTGACCATTAATAATGTTGATGGTGCGATGTTTAGCGTTAATATTGTGCCGCATACTTTAAAAGAGACAACTTTAGGGTTGGTTGAAGTCAATGATAAGGTGAATATAGAAGTAGATTTACTAGCGCGTTACATGGAACGTTTAATGAAAGGCGAGGCCGCAGCCACTTGTGCTGCGGGTGTAACAACAGAATTATTAAGAGAAAGTGGGTTTATTTAGTAGATGAATACAACTGAGGAAATTATTGAAGATATACGCCAGGGAAAAATGGTCGTCATTATGGATGATGAAGACCGTGAAAATGAAGGCGATCTAATTATGGCGGCCGAACTTGTTCGCGCTGCTGATGTTAATTTTATGGCGCGTTATGGCCGTGGTTTGATCTGCTTAACTTTAACAGGTGAACGTTGCCAGCAGTTACGTCTACCTTTAATGGTGAATGATAATAATGCGGCTTTTGCGACTAATTTTACTGTATCTATAGAAGCGGCAGAAGGCGTCACTACGGGTATTTCTGCGGCTGATCGTGCAAAAACGGTTTTAAGCGCAGTTGCGAAAGATGCGAAAGCAGATGATGTGGTTCAACCGGGGCATATTTTCCCCTTACGTGCGCGTGATGGTGGGGTCTTGAATCGTGCTGGGCATACTGAAGCCGGATGTGATTTAGCGTGTTTAGCAGGTTTAGAGCCAGCGTCTGTGATTGTCGAGATTTTAAATGAAGACGGCTCAATGGCGAGACGTCCTGATCTGGAAGTTTTTGCTAAAGAGCACGAACTTAAGATTGGTACAATTGCGGATTTGATTCAATACCGCACTAAAAATGAAGCCACTTTAGAGCGTGTCAGCGAATGTGCTTTGCCAACAGAATTTGGTGATT